>JAQBRQ010000027.1 GCA_028286385.1 Candidatus Saccharimonadota bacterium | reverse complement strand
TTTCTACGACTAACACCTCTGGCACCGTCGGCTTCTTCACTCGTGACAACAGCACCAGTACTTTGCAGCCATCAACCGGCAGCGACAATATAAGGACCACTGGCACGGGCACCATCACGAGTGCTGGATTGCTGACTGCTAGCAATGGTCTCTCTGTAACTGGTGCCGGGGTAACAATTACCCCTTCAACTAACAGTGCTGTCGGCCTGACCGTTAATGGCACCAGCGGTACTGCCGCAACGGCTGTTAGCATAGTTCAGGCAAGTGCCGCTTCAAACTTGAGCCTTAGTAACACCGGCGCCACCTCGAGCAACTTGATTTCGCTGACGCAGTCAAACTCGGCATTTACCGGTAACGCCATTCTCTTGAACCTGGCGAACGGCTCGGGCTCGTTCGCATCCGGTAATTTCGTCGACTTCCAGAAGGGCGGCACCTCACAGTTCTCCGTCGATAACGCTGGTGTCGTACGGCACCTTGGTGATCTGGCCATCAACACCAACAAGTTCACGGTTGCGGGTGTTAGCGGTAATACTGGCATCGCGGGCACCCTGGGCGTTAGCAGTAAGACAACTCTGAGCGGCACCGGCAGCACTCAGTTGCAAACCAGCGGCGCGCCAGCGGTGAGTGCCGGTTCTTCGCTGATACAGTTTAGTAACAGCGCACTAGCTGGTGGCGCGGCCAGCAGTGCTAGCGGTACATACATTGGTATTAATGCGCCTTCGTCAGGCGCTGGCTCAGCCGCCGATTTCTTGAACCTCCAGAATAATGGCACTGTGGCATTGCGAGTCAACAGCGCTGGTCTACTCAATGCCGCTGGTGGCTTTGCCATGGGCACCGACAACGGTATCACCAGTAACTGTAGCGGCGGCCAGGTTTTGTCCGGCGCTGTCTATAACGGCGGTATCGTCACAGGGGGTACCTGTTCAAGCCCATCAGGCTTTGTTACTCTGCAAAATGCCTACGATAACTCGGGCAGCTCTAACCCGCAGATTGTCCTTAATACCACTTATGGTGGCCTAAAGATTGCTGATAATGCCACGACTGCGGTGACCGGTAACTTATTCAAGGTAACCAATGCTAATGATACGAGTACGTACTTCGGCGTAAGCAGCTCTGGCCTGACAACGGTGGGCAACATTGCGGTCAGCGGCACGGCAACCAGCAGCATTGCTGGCCGGCTCAACCTGACTGCTAGCAGCGGTGTAGGCCTGGCTGTCACCAGTGATGCCACCATCGCAGGTTCACTTACTGTCGGTGGTTCGAGCCAATTCCAAGTCGACAGCTCGGGCAATACAACCATTGCTGGCACCGGTAGCTTGACTGTTGGGCCAGACGCCAGCCACCGATTTGCGGTCACCAGCGGCGGCGTTGTCAACGATACCTACGCCAGTAGTAGTACCAACACTACGGCGGCTAACTTCAATGTCACTAACAGTGCCTCAGGTACTGGCAGTGTCACTGTCAATGGCGTTGGTATCGCACTGACTGGTACCTCCAACGGTGTTGGCGGCGCAAACACCATTAACGGCATCAACTTTGTTGGTGTTACGCCTATTATTCGGAACACCTTCAACGCTTTGAACTTCGGTACTGGCTATGACAAACTCATTAACAACGCTAACTACTCGATAACTGGTGCTGGTGCAGTCTCCCAAGCTTCTAGCCTGACTATCCTTGGCGGCGGAGCGGGCATTACCGGTGCCTTAACGCAGGCTGGCGGTGCAGTTTCACTTAACACTACTGGCAGCACTACGACAAGTATCGCCACAGGCACCAACAGTGGGACTATCGACATCGGTAACAGTGCCTCCCAAGCCATCACGATACAAAGTGGCAGCACATTGGCCATCAACACGACGAACTTCGACATCGATACCGCAGGTAACACGTCTACTATCGGTACTCTGGCGGTCGGTACCACCAGCCAGTTCCAGATTACCAACACCGGTAATGTTAGCACTTCGGGCACTTTGCAACTGACTGGCACCGGCGCGAACCAGCTCAAGCTGAGTGGTGTACCGGGCGCATTGACGGGCAGCTCGCTCGTTCAACTTGGTAGTGCCGCCATTACCGGTGGTGCCGCTGGCGGTACGTACATTGGCATTCGAGCCCCGGGCAGTAATACTGCTGATTTCCTCAACTTTCAAGACAATGCCGGTACCAGCCAGCTGCAGGTTAGCAGCAGTGGTGCAGTCACTACCAATGGCGCACTGACTGTCCTGAATGGTGGCGCGACTATCAGTGGTGCTCTGAGCGCTAGCACCACCGTTAACGCCGGCGGCTCTTACAAGATTGGTGGCGGCGTTGGAACCGCCGGGCAATTCCTACGCAGTGATGGCTCAACCGGCTTCGTAGCGAGCACTCTACAGTCCAGCGACGGCGCTGGCGTCTTCATCCAAAAAGTACCAACCAGCACGGCGAATAACACAATTGCACCAACCGCAGCCAGCGTCGTAGCTTTGACGGTCCAGGGGACCACCGCTGGCGGCACGAATATTCTGGAAATCTTCAGCTCCTCCGTCGCCTCACCAATCCGCCAGGCTTACTTTGACGCCAACGGTAGCCTCAACGTCAGCCAACTGATCCAGGCAACTGCCAATAACGCACTTGATTTCGGCACGAGCACAAACAACTTCCGCACAGGCTACTTGGGTACTAAACTCTACGTGCCAGCCATTGCGACGCTCGATGCCGCGACGGCGAACGGAATCACCATTCAGCCAGGTACTTCAACGACTGGTGCCGGTGCGGCAACTGCACTTAGTGGTGGTAATGCATCTACAGCTGGCCAGGCTGGCGGCAGCGTAACGGTCGACGGTGGCACGGCTGGCGCTGGCGGTACGAATGGTGCAGTTAATATTGGTACAACTAATGCACGCACGATTACGCTTGGTAACACCAACACCAGTACGGTCGCTACCTTTAGCGCCGGTAACTACGGCATCAAAATTACCAACACTGGTATCGGTATTAATACTGGTGCTGTAACGCCAACTGTTGATCTGGCCTTCGGTGGTGATGCAGCCCGCACAATTAGCGTTCAGGCACAACCGACCACCAACACTGTCGGTAATGGCCTGACTGTTCAAGCCGGTGCCGGTAATGGCACGGGTAATGGCGCAAACCTTACCTTGCAAGGTGGTGCAAAGGGCGCTTCAGGCACAACTGCCGGATTCGTTGTAGCCAAAGCCAACGCTACTGACGGCACAGCCTTCCAGGTTCAGAACGCTGCCGGCACAGCACTTCTCACCGCCGATACTTCGGCTAAGATCATTAAGATTGGCACTGGCAGCCCAACCCTCTCGAGTGGTACTAGCGGTGACCTCTTCGTTACGGGCAGCATTGAGGCGCTCAAAGCTGTCTTAATCGGTACCAGTACTGACGGTAACAGCTTTGACGCCACCACCCATGAGCTGACACTGGCCGGTACTGCCCGCCACACCACCACCGTCAATCTAATCCCAGAATATCCTGGCGCTGTGCTTACAGGAGACGGTAGCAATAACCTCGGTACGATGACCTCCGATTTCTGTTCGGGCTCGAGCCGACTCAACATACCTGCTTCCAGCAACCCTTGTGGGTCTGCAGAAGAACATAACTACTACAGCTGGACTGCTAGTGCAACAAATGACTACGACATCTACGTCCGCTATCAGCTGCCAAGTGACTTTGCTGCCTTCTCTGCGAGCAACCCAATCACTATGTATGGCTGGGCAACAAATACTTCAACTGACTCCGTGGCACTGTCCATGTACAACGGCGGAACACTATGTGGTGGAGCTACGACTATCACGACCTCTAACGCAGCCTGGACCAGTACCTCACTTGGAGGTTATAGCGCGGGCAACTTCGGCTCATGTACTACTGTTTCGTCCTCACCAACCGGAACCAATATTGGTCCGGGTTCAATTGTTATCTTCAAGATTCACATGAATGTCGGGACCACCAATAACTTTGCTCGCGCTGGTGAGATGACCGTTAATTACCTAAGTAAATACTAAAAAGAGGAGAAACAAATATGAAACAAGAAAAAATCCGTAAACAACAAGAAGACCGACTATTAAAGCACCTATCTATGAAGGAGCGCCGCCAACAGATACAACTACGCCGGATGATCATGGGCGATCCCGCGTTCAAGACCGCATAATTAAGAGTTAGCGCTTATACGCTCAAAAATGGTACGATGTAACAGACATGAGCGGAATGAATTGGGGACGCTACGGCAGGGGACTATTAGTTTTGGCGTACCTGCTTGTCGTGTGCGTCATAAACTTTTATAATCCGGGCAAAGCGCGCGCTGACAGTATCATTTATGTGAGCGCGGCCACATCCTCCGGTGTCGGTAACATCACAAGTATCACGGTTACGAAGCCTACCGGCGTTGTCTCGGGTGATGTCATGATCGCGGCTGTTGGTTCCGCAAGCACCGCCGCAATTGCCTCCACCGATGTCAGCAACCCCTGGACGGTTGTAACAAGTACCAGCTACGGTGGCGGTTCAACGTCGAGTATGGTGGTGAGCCTGGTGCGAGTTGCTGGTGCGAGCGAGCCAGCCAGTTATGACTTTGCGGTGGCTTCGGGAAGTTCGCACATGGCGGCCGGCATTGCGGTCTACCGGGGAGTGAGCAATAGCAATCCCATAGACGCCACTGGTAGCTCCAACACTGGCACCAGCACCGCGCCAGCAACGAGCAGTATCACTACGGCGACGGCGCAAACCAAGGTGATTGGAATTTACGGTTCGACAGCCGTTAACCCGCAAACCTACACGCCGCCAACCTCGCCAGCTACCACCGAACGTATCGACGTTGGGTCGACAAACGCCGGTGGCCAAAACCCTTCATTAGAGCTCACTGATTATCACTTGTCGACAGCCGGTAGCTTTAACCCGAACGCTTCGGCTTTGGCTGGGTCGGCTGACTGGGGCACGCATCAATTGGCACTTAAACCTGATGGCGTACAGCATATGATGTTGTTTTGGGATGGAGGCGGGTCAGCCCCAACGGGTTGGAGTTTTGTGACTGAAGCCGAGGGCCGGTTTGTCCGTGGCGAATCCCCAGCTAACTATGGCACCGTAGGCGGTGATGCCACGCGTCCGTTTACGCCGACCTCCACTGTCAGCTTAGGCGCGCCAAGCAACACCGTAGACAGCGGTGGTAACGGTGGCAACACCAGCTTAGCAACCCACACGCATTCCAGTCCAGCCATTACCGTCGGCAGTGATAGTAATGGCGACTTACCGGCATACAGAAACTTGCGATTAATCCGTTATGACGCTGGTATCCCCAATATTATCCCAAATGGCGCAATAGCGCTGTTTTCGTCCGCGCCAGGAAGCCCCAACTTGACACGTTATAGCTCGCAGGATAATGCCATGGTCCGCATCGCCAGCACGGCTGGTGGTACTGGTGGCGCTGATAGTGTCACAAACACCATCTGCGGTAACGCGAGTAGCCCATGTACAGCTGGTATCACGCTCGGTGCGGCGTCGGGTGCCGGACAAGTAAACAGTTTTCTTGGCGGTGGTACCAATACGGCTTCGGCCACTCACACGCACAGCATATCTCAGGGTACTGCCACGAGCTCGACCCCCACAGGTGCGGCCGGCAACGGCGATCCGCCCTATACTCAGCCTCTCATGTATAAAGCTACGGCTGACTCAGCGACCCTATCACTTAACCTGACCGCCATGTTTGATAGTGACCCTGGCAGCGGCTGGTCGATGCTGTCCGATAGTGCGGGCAAAAACTACTACCAGGCTTTTATCAGGCCAAATGGCATCCCTTCGGCGATTGGCCCGCAGGTAGGACAAGTCTCCCATACTAACAGTTACACAGTCACGACTACAGCCGCTACTCCCAATGGTACTTCGACCTTTAACCTCGGAGTGGGTAATCAGCTGGCCGGAGCCGCGCACACCCATAGCGCTACGGTGACCCTTGCCAGCCAGAGCAACATCCCTCCATACTTCAATGTGGTAGTTGCTCAGAAAGTTAACTTTAAGCTCACGCACTACCAATGGTACGTAGAGAGTGGCGTTGAAGCGGTCACCAATAGGTGGCCCTCTACCGGTGTTGATGTTGGACAGGATGCCCAGATACCTGCCACGCCAGGCGCTTATTTACCTCCGGACGATGGTGATTCGTTGCGTATTCGTATGCAGCTGACCGTGAACGGGCCGACACTTGTGGTCAATACGGTCTCTTTTAAGTTGCAGTACAGCGTAGGCACTACGGGCAGTGATTGTACGAGTGGTACCTGGCAGGATGTTAACTCCAATGCCAGCACGACCCGGCCGTGGCGCTATGGCAGCAATGGTGTAACTGATGGCTCACAGCTCATTACCAACACTTATCCGTCGACGCATCTCGAAAACTTTTACCGTTCCAGCTCCACGGGTGCTGGGTTTACTAATCCTGATGGCGCCAGCACTGGCGACACGCTCGAATACGACTGGTTAATTCAGGATTACCAGGCAACGGGCGCGACGCAGTACAATTTCCGTGCGGTCGAAAACAAGGGTATCGCCGACAGCGGTACGCTGCTCAGCGTGTATAGTACTTGTCCTTCTGTAGTGACGCGACCTACTACCGACCAAGTGATGCGCCATGGCGAGTTCTTTATGAATGGTGGGGACCAAGGATTTCTATGGGCCGATTAACCGCGCACCTGCGGCGAGCCTGGCGCTCCCGTCGCTTTCGCCAGGCATTGTTTACATGGCTCGCGCCGGCACTGTTGAGTCTGGTGGTTTTGTTTGGCGCGCACCTGCGCGTACAGGCCGACACGCCACCGAGCACCAGCGAACTCCAGCAGTACTTACAGAATAATCAGCTTGGCGTCTATCAGGGCATTGGTAATGATTACCCGCAAATTTTTTACTACTACAAAGACCAAAGCATCGCCATTACTAACGATGAGTTCCCACATCTTCATCCGCTGGCGAGCGGCCAGTATGTAACCTGGCAGGGCGTAGTCAGTGGTCAGGCCCAGGTGTTCTTATATGATATTCTCAACAATACCACCCTTCAGTTAAGCCTGGCTTCACCCAACGAGGGTATTGCCATGAGCGGCAACCATGTGGTCTGGCAAAGCTGGGACGGTGATTATTGGCAGGTGTATTACTATGACGGTGTGCAAGCGCAACAGATCACCCGCGACCCTAATAACTCAGTGCGGGCCGTCACTGATCAGCGCCGGATTATCTATACCGAGCAACTTGGTCCCGATGACTGGAAAGTCCAATCTTATGACGTAGCCAGCGGGCAGCAGACCACCATCCGCCAGGGCAGCACGCCAACCGCGGCTTACCCGCGAATTCACGAAGACGGCTCAGTTACGACTGATTTTGCAAACTATTAAGCCGTTTGAGCAGGGGCGGTATGGTTTGCTTCATGTACTGCTGGTAATCTTGGCCCAGCGCTCCCTCGATCGTCGAGCGTATTGCCTGATGACGAAGCTCAGGGTAGGCGGTAACGCAGCTGGCGCGACTGGCAACTGCTTGGTCGGTTTGCCCGGCGCTGAGGTGGCTTGCCAGTTGGCCAAAACAGTTTGCCTCAGACTCAATTAGGGACTGCAAGCTAGGGGTGAGTAGCGATGGCGCGCCGTCAGCGCCGCCAACCGCCAAGCCGTCATTGCTTGTCGCCGTGGTGCTGCCCAGAATGACCTTGGTCAGCCCATTCTGGGCGGCCGTCGCCCTTGTGGCTGCCTTTGTCGTCTCTTTACGGAGGTCAAGAGACGTGAGATCGGTGGCTGGATCGTAGGCCATAACAGTACTGAGCAGGGCATTTCGGGCATCAAGCGCCTTAACGGCTGCCTTTTGCTTGGCCCCGATGGTTTGCAGCGTAGCGCTATCGGGTGCCGGAAGCTCGCCACCTAGTGCCTGACGAGCCGTTTCGAGGCGTTTTGTGTCGTCGCGCAGCTTAGATATCAAGCTAGTGAGCGTGTTGTAGCTAACGGGGGTGTTTTCTTGCAACGCGGTAAGTGTCGAGTTTGTTATATAACTCTGGTTGAGCTCCGCGCGCAACGCGGCATACCTCTGGCTGATAGTAGCGGGGCGATGCTTGTTAATGCGCGGTACGCCAAAGATGGCCACGTAACCAACACTGAAAACCGCCAAGCATATTAAAAAACGGACGCCAAACTTCTTGGCCTCACTTACATTTCGTTTGTCCCACTGTCGCATGCCTTTATTGTAGCAGTTATAACTAGCTGCCTATGCTAAACGTTGGCAGAACGAGCCCTTGCAGGTGGAATGCTCATTCTGCATGTAGCATTAGAAGGCTAGTATTAAATGGCTACTTAACAGATGCAAGCGACAAGGCTATGGTAGCTTTCACGCTAGTGCTATACTAGGGATAACGGAACAATATATGACACAAACAATTATCGCAGTCGTAAATCAAAAGGGTGGAGTCGGGAAAACCACGACGACTATCAATGTTGCTGCCCAGCTGGCCAGCGCCAAAAAATCAGTTTTGCTGGTAGATCTTGATCCCCAGGGAAATGCCACAAGCGGACTCGGTCTTCCAAAAGAGCAAGTCACCAAAACAACTTATGAAGTATTGTGCGAGGGGCTTCCATTATCGGACGCAGTGCAAGAAACGCATGTCGCACAATTATTTGTTTTACCGGCAAATGCTAATTTAGCGGGGGCGGAAGTCGATCTCGTCAGCCAGCAACAGAGAGAGTTCGCATTGCAAAAAGCGCTGCAGTCAGCAGCCTATGATTATATACTTATCGATTGTCCGCCATCGCTCGGATTATTGACGATTAATGCGCTAACCGCGGCCACCAGTGTGATGATTCCAGTGCAAGCCGAATATTACGCGCTCGAGGGTCTGAGTCAATTACTCAATACCGTTCAAGCCGTCCGCGGCAGCACTAACCCAAATCTTGAACTACTTGGTATTGCACTTACCATGTTCGACAAACGCAACTCACTGAGTGAACAAGTTCAGAGTGAAGTAGAGAATTACTTTGGCGAAAAATTGTTTACAACCGTAATCCCGCGCAATGTTCGATTGGCCGAAGCACCAAGCTATGGCAAAACTATCTATGAGCACGATCGTTGGAGCAAAGGCGCCCGGGCGTACAAAGCGCTATCCAAAGAAGTTAAAGACCGCACTAGTTAAAGCGTAAGGGGACTAGCGCGGTATCGAGTAACTCTCTCTGTGCGTCGATTACTTCTTTTATGTAGCTATTGAAGAGCTTGTCGGAGGTTTCGACGCCGCGCTTTATAATCTTCACAAGCGTTTCGCTCTCAGGAAACCCTTCTACTGTCAGTTCCTGCCCTGGACGAGGGATAAAACCTGGCGTGAACGTAGCCAAGCGAGGACTCACTCCGTTAATGGCAAACGTTATGTGGTCAATGTCGCCATCGGCGTACCCTATGCTGAGTAGGTGCAACTCGTTATCCATTAAATATCGTAGGTTGATTTGATCCTTTTCTTCTTGCATTACAGCCAGTGCGGCTTCCTGAAATTCATGAGATTCACAGGGGTGTATATCTTCATGGGTTTGTTCTTGTTCGATTGGCCGAGGGAAGAGCGCGGCGAGTTGTTCAATTTCTGCGTTCATGAGCGTCTTTAAGACATCACCGTCATTGCGGCTTTTCCCATCTTTAAGTACCCGGGCGGCTTTACCAAGCATTGATCTAACGGCCAGTAACTCTGTGCGATCAAGGTGGCCAACGGTAGCCTCGGCAATCTCAGCGTGATCTGGCTTCGAATAGGGCTCCATTAGAGTAATTACCTTGGGCTCCTCAATCAGCTCCAAGCAATCACGGTCAATTATGTAAAAACGAGCGCTTATTACTGGATCATCTTCGGTTTTGCCATATGGCGATAGAGCTAGGCCGTAGCCTATCTTAGAGCCAGGGACTTCAACGAGTGTTGATAGGCGAAAGGTCTCGGCGCCGTTACCACTTGAGACAGGATTTCTCATTTGGTTGTCTGCATTACTGTACAGAGCTTTGGTCACTTGCTGTGCGAGAAGGTCATCCGGCAGACGAGTTTCTTCAATAGCGTCGTCAATCACTTCTCTAAACATTGATATATTCTAGCACTTACTAGACGTTTGAGCAATATTAGTCGAACAGGTGTAAAATCTTATCCAGTTCAGCGTCAGTTTTGAAGCTGATTTCTAGTTTGCCACCCTTGGCGGTGCGGCGAATGTTGACTGGTGTACCTAATTTTTTGCTCAAAATTTTGGTGACAGGCGTTTCGGTGCTGACGCGTTCGCGGGCTTTGGTGGTGTCTTTAACACCAGCTTTAACACTGCTAACGAAGCGTTCGGCTTGGCGAACGCTCCAACCTTGTTCTTGAATGGTTTTTAAGAGGTAGGCTTGGCGCTCGTCGTCGCCCTTAAGCGCTAGAATTGCGCGGGCGTGACCTTCGCTAATCTTGTTAGTGGCCAGCGCATCGCGGGCAGCTTCCGGCAAACGAAGCAAGCGAACAGTGTTGTTTACCGTGGAATTAGCTTTGCCGAGGCGCTTGGCGATTTCGTCGTATGATAAATTGAACTGCTCGTGTAGGCGCTCGATGCTGACGGCTTGTTCGAGCGGACTCAAATCGACGCGCTGTACGTTCTCGATCAGGGCGATTTCTAGTTGCTCGAGTTCTTTGCTGCTGCGAATAATTGCCGGGACAGTCTTAAGGCCAGCCAGCTGCGAAGCGCGCCAGCGACGCTCACCGGCGATAAGCGTGTATACGCCATCTTTAATAGGGGTGACAACTAGTGGTTGCACAACGCCGTGGCGCTTAATCGAGGTGGCTAATTCGTCCAGTGCGGTGTCATCAAAATGACGGCGCGGCTGGTAGGGGCTTGGCTGCAACTGATCAACTGGAATCTTTTCGATGCGGTCATCGGACGTTAAGAGCAAGCTCTTATCGAAATCGTTGGATATAAGGGCATCGAAGCCTCGGCCTAGCCCTCGTTTTGGTGTCTGACTCATACCTATGAATATACCACGAGAATTGGTTCAACCGGTAGCCTAAAAGGCTTGGGCTTCGCCGATTGGGAAAACACGCAGGATGAGCTTGCCCACAACTTTGTCAGCGCCGATCGGGCCAAAGGAGCGCGAATCGAGCGAATCGGGGCGATTATCACCAGATACGAACAGCTGATCTTTTTTGAGCGTCACATCGACCTCACCGGAGGTGACAGGGAAGTTTTTACCGTAACCGAGCGTTCGATCGGGGTTAAAACCTTCGGGGTGGCCGGTGTTATAGACGGTATAGCTGCCATCTTTGAGGACCAGGTGGTCACCCGGCAAGCCGATTACGCGCTTAATGAGCTGCTTGCTATCGGTTTGACCGAATTCACTAAGGCCGTTCTGGGTAAAGACAATGATGTCGCCGCGCTTAGGTATATAGGCATGATGGGTGATGTGCGCCCACGTGCGCGGAACTTTCCAAATAATCAGCTTATCGGCGTTCTGTAAGGTGTTTTCCATACTTGGGCCATCAACTTGGTAGGAGCGGAACACGAAGGCAATAATAAGGAAGGCGACAGCCAAGGCCGTTAAGAGAATACCAATGGTGGAAAGCAGTTCACGCCATGCCGAAGGTTGATTATCAGAGAATACCGGCTTGTCTGAGTCGGTGCTGGCTGGCCTGATTGGTGGCGGTGTCTTGTCGTCCATATCGCTCCTCACTATACCATATATAAGAAAGGCTTTACTCATAAGCATTATCACGTTATAGTGGGTGTTAGTTACGTGATGGATGCGTCAAGATACAAACGGCAACAGGCACAAAGCCCGAGCCAAATAACAAAAAACACCTTTGGAATTACTGCAGCTGTGCCGAAGGCGCCTTCAGCGCGCCCTCCAATTGCTGCGCCACGAGTCGCTCGACCGGTGGTTCAGATGCCAACTCGCAGCCCAAGGCCAGCAGCTGACGGGCTTAGAAACCGACTGCGTGCTGCGCCAGCGCCCGTTCCAACGGCACCGCAGTTTATGGCACCAAAGCCACCGATGCCGATCACGACGCCAGTGGCACCACCGGTTAAGATCGCCCCGTCAGTAGTGACTCCTGTGGCGCCGACTCCTGCGCCGGCCCCAGTGCGTATGCCAGCCTTTGACATGGATTTGCCCGGCGAAGCCAGCCCGTCACTCTTTAAGCGTGCGAAATCACGCAATGTACGCAAAATGGCCTTCCGCGGCGCAGCTGTCGGGTTGATATTGCTTATTACTACCGGCGGTCTGTTGGTTTCGCAAACCCTCTCCAAGACCAATAAGGTCTTTAGCGGCAGTACCGGCACAGTTGCGGCCCTCAAAAAAGACGTCGCTCCGGAATTACTAAAAGGTGAGGGCGCTGGTCGTATTAACGTCTTGATGCTCGGTCGCGGTGGTGGCGATCATAAGGCTCCCGATCTGACCGACACGGTTATTATTGCCAGCATCGACCCGATCAACCACACCTCAACAATGTTCAGCATTCCGCGCGATCTGTGGGTCACTGTTCCAAAACAAGGTGTTATGAAGCTCAATGCCGCCTGGCAGACCGGCGTATTTAAGTACACCGGTAAAGCCACGCCGGGTAGCACTGATCCAAAAGCCATTCAGGCTGGGTTTGATCTGGTAGACGAAACACTGGCAGGTGTTTTAGGGATCAATATCGACTACAACGTCATGGTTAACTTCGATGCCTTCAAGCAGGCAGTCGATACGGTGAGCGGTGTTAACGTTAACGTGCCAACTGATCTGGTTGATCCGACTATGGCCTGGGAAAACGCCAATGATCCAGTGTTGGCCAAGGCCGGTGCCCAAATATTTGATGGCAAAAAGGCTCTTATTTATGTTCGATCCCGCGAAACAACCAGCGATTTTGCTCGCGGTGAACGCCAACGCGCCGTGATGCTAGCCCTTAAAGATAAAGTCGCGGCACTCGGCACGCTCAGCAATCCACTCAAACTGTCGGGCTTAGTCAGTGCCTTCGGCAATAACGTCCAGACCGATCTATCGATTAAAAACGCTTCGCGCCTCTATGGCATCGTCAAAGAGGTCAGTGATGCTAAGACGACCTCAGTCGGGCTCGCCGATGCCGCCGCACCGTTGGTTACGACCGGTAACATCAACGGCCAATCAGTTGTGTTGCCAAAAGCCGGCTTATTCAACTACGGCCCTATTCAGACCTTTGTCCGCTCCCAGCTCAAAGATCCGTACATCCTCAAAGAGAATGCCAGAGTATTGGTCCTCAACGGTAGCACAGTGTCAGGCATCGCGACTACAAAAGCCGATGACCTCAAGAGCTACGGCTATAACGTGGTCGGCGCAGCAAACACTCCAAACACCGGCTGGACGCACACAACCGTCATCGACCTCAGCAAAAATAAGAAGAAATACACCAAGAATTACCTCGAAAAACACTTCAATGTGAAGGCCGCTACCTCTATGCCAGACGACACTATAGGCACAAATGGCGCCGACTTTGTTATCATTATAGGTAGTGATGAGGCAAATCTTACGCAAACTCAAGCCCGTTAGCGGCTTCGCATACTTTTTACACCTTGGATTAGTCCTGGTGTTGCCGATTGCGGTCTTTATTCTGGTCCGATTGGACTTCTCTCAGCTAGCCCTCAGCGTGGTAGTTTTAAGCAAATGGCGCATGTTCGCCGTACGACCTCGGTTCTGGGCAGCCAATATTCGCGCCAACGCCATCGACTTAATGGTTGGGTTGTCAGTAGTATTATTCATGGTGAATAGCTCCAGTGTGCTGTTACAATTCACTTGGACGGCTCTGTACGCTGTATGGCTCTTAGCGATTAAACCAGGGTCGAGTACATTTATGGTGACGGCACAGGCCTTTATCGGTCAGTTGGCGGCTTTGATGGCGTTGTACCTGACCTGGACCGGCGGTCCAGTTTACGGGTTAACATTTTTAACAGGTTTATTCTGTTTCTTTGCCGCTCGGCACTTCTTCGATATCTTCGATGAACCATATGCCCGCATGCTGGCCTACGCCTGGGGCTACTTCGGTGCCGCACTGGCTTGGTTACTGAGCCACTGGCTGTTGTTTTACGGAGCAATTGCCCAAACGACCTTGCTGCTCAGCGCTCTCGGCTACGGCATGGCGGTCCTATACTACCTGGATCACCACGAGCGTCTGAGTATTGGCGTTCGCCGGCAATTTATATTTATTATGTTGGCCATCGTCGTGGTGGTATTAGCATTTTCAGACTGGGGGGATAAAGTTGTTTAATAAGAAACCTATAACCGATACTACAAAATCAGCGACGCCCAAAATCAATATGTCCCGCAGCGCAAAACTCCGAACTGCGGCAGTGGCAGCCGGTATTGTTTTGGTAGCCTTGCTTGGCGGAGCAGGTGGTGCTTGGCTTGAGAACCACAATGATCAGAACGGCTTACTCACCAGCGTTAGCGACCAGAAAAAGGTCGTCACCAACCAGAGTCAATTAATTAGCCAGATCGCTAAAACCGTGGGCCCGAGCGTAGTCAGCGTGAACGCTAACATCACCGATACATCAGCCAACCCCAGCAATCCGTTCAGCCAGTTTGGCGGTGGCGGACAGCCGCCTGAAGCCGTAGCGGCTGGCACCGGCATTATTATCTCCGATAGCGGCCTGATTGTGACCAATCGCCATGTTGTTCCCGTCGGCAGCACCAAGGTGACGGTGACCCTCAGCGACGGCACTGAGCTCAAAGATGTCACGGTTGTTGGCCGTACCAGCGACTCCGATAGCCTCGACGTAGCCTTCCTAAAGATTAATGACGCCAAAGGCAAGCAGCTCAAGCCAGCCGTGATCGGCGACTCGGCTAAAGCCCAGGTTGGCGATGACGTCGTAGCTATTGGCAACGCCCTCGGGCAATTCCAAAATACCGTGACTAGTGGCATCATCTCCGGCTACGGTCGCAGCGTCCAAGCCGGCAGTAGCTCCGACCAGTCATCAGCTACCGAAAGTCTCGAAAACCTAATCCAGACCGATGCCGCCATTAACGAAGGCAACTCTGGCGGTCCGCTGGTTAACCTCAACGGGCAGGTGATTGGCATCAACACTGCCGTCGCATCCGGTGGCGCCCAGAACGTCGGCTTCGCTATTCCAGTCAACGATATGCGTGGCCTGATCAATCAGGTCCTCAAGACCGGCAAGTTCGAACGCCCTTACCTCGGAGTTCGTTACGTTCCACTAACCGCCGATATCGCCAGCCAGTTCAATCTAAACACCAGTGAGGGTGCATTTATCCTGCCAAGTGCTAACTCAGCTAGCCCATCAGTCTTGCCCAATAGCCCTGCAGCTGCCGCAGGCCTCAAAGAAGGCGACATTATTGTGGAGGTCGAGGGCAAAAAGATCGACCAGACCCACAGCCTCACAAGCTTACTCTCTCAACATCAGCCAGGCGACAAAGTAACCCTTACTGTTAAGCGCGACAACCAGCAGCTGAAGCTAGAGGTCACGCTCGGTACACTCCCCGCTTCACAATAGCCCGATAGCCCGGACGCTGAGCGGCACCATATATTTTGTATACATCTCGCGCACCCAGTAGGTCGTGCATCCATCAATGTGTTCAAAAATTATCGTTCGGCAAGCGCTCGGGCGGCTTTTAGGAGTAAGGCGCTCATATGCGCAGCCCGCACTGTGCGATGCCTCTAGCAGCCCCTTTAAGGGCTAAAATCGTACTTGTTCACCTATCAAGCCTTATGCGCAAAAAGCTGGATAAAATCATCGGTTTTTTGTAGCTCGTAGCTGTTATCGGCGGCAAGTGCTGCCAAAGCCGCGTGCTGCTCCGGTAAAGACTCTGTCAAAATAAACAACGGGCGTTTTTGTACCGTTGCCAGCTGTTCAAACAGTTTTCGGTACAAATCGAGCCCATCTGGGCCGCCAAATAGGGCAATCGCTGGCTCGAAGCTGGCGGCCTTATTGATACCGTAATCATCTGGTACGTAGGGAAGGTTACAGAGGAGTACATCGTAGTCCATGCTTGCCGAAGCCAGCAAATCGCTCTCAATGACCCTCAAACCCGTTGTTAATCTATCTACATTGAATTGTGCTACTTTGATGGCTGCCGGATCAATCTCGAACAGGTCAACAGAGGCGCCTTCAAGCTCGATAGCCGCTGTGATGCCGAGAGCCCCGCTACCAGCACCAATATCCGCAATTTTGACGGTTTGAGCCGCTTTTGAACCCTCTGAGGCGCCTTCCGCACCCGAGCCATTATTGGTGCTATTTGGACCAAAAACTGGCGCTTCCGGGCTTGTAGCGCACTCTGAACCAATTTTTGAGCTACTAAATAATGGCAGGCCTTTGAGCAGGTCAACCATGGTTTCCGATTCCGGCCGCGGTTCCAGCACCGCCGCATTGACCACAAACTTGCGTCCATAAAATTCACTATGCCCGCGTATGTAAGCCAAAGGCTCGTGCTTAGACCGACGACTGAGCAACTTTTGTAGATGCGCCACCTGCGCGTCCTTCATTTCCGTGGTCGGCTCAGCCAGCAGCTGCGCCCGATCCATATGGAGCGTATCTTCCAGCAACACTAGGCAATCCAGCCGAGCAGTCGTAATCGACTTGCTCTCCAAAAAATGTGTCGCCGTGTTCAGCCAGTAACTAGTTGTCATGTCGTCATTACTCCTGGCTAAGTAATTCATGCTCAGCGTTTTGCAAAGCCTCAACTAAATCGTCGATATCTCCGGCCAAAGCGCCAGGGATATTGGAGCGGCTGTAGCCGATGCGGTGATCGGTGATGCGGTCCTGGGGGAAGTTGTAGGTGCGGATTTTTTCGGATCGGTCGCCGGTGCCGACTAGTTTTTTGCGGGCTTCGCTTGATTCTTGTTGTTCGGCATCAATTTTTTGCTGGAGCAGGCGAGAGCGCAGCACGCTCAGGGCCTTGGCCTTGTTTTTGATTTGGGACTTCTCGTCCTGGTTAGAAACAACCAAGCCGGAAGGGATGTGCGTAATGCGCACCGCGGAGTCGGTGGTGTTAACTGATTGGCCGCCGTGTCCGCCGGAGCGGTAGACGTCGATGCGTAGGTCATTGGCGTTGATTTCGATGTCGGATTCCTCGGCTTCTGGCAGTACGGTAACAGTGGTAGTAGAGGTATGAACGCGGCCCTGGCTTTCGGTGACTGGCACGCGCTGCACGCGGTGAACGCCGGCTTCAAACTTGAGGTACTTATAAGCGTCGACGCCGCGGACGGCGAAGGTGATGTCCTTAAAGCCGCCAACTTCGTTGGGAGATTCGCTCATTAGCTCTAGCTTGAAATTGTGGGCTTCGGCCCAGCGGGCGTACATGCGATATAGCTCGCCGGCGAACAAGCTGGATTCGTCGCCACCGGCGGCGGCCCGGATTTCGATGATAACGTCGCGGTCGTTGTTGGGGTCTTGGGGAGTGAGGGCTTCGATGAGCAGGGCTTCGTTGGCCTCGATTTTGCTGGCGAGGTCTTCGAGTTCGGCCTGGGCCATATCTTTCATGTCGGCATCGGAGGAGTTGCTGCGCATTTCTTCGGCTTCAGCCCGGTCGCTGAGCAGCTTGGCTTTTTCGTCGAACAA
>JAQBRQ010000023.1 GCA_028286385.1 Candidatus Saccharimonadota bacterium | reverse complement strand
TGCTCATGGTTTTATAGTATCACAATACCGGCGGTAAGCTAGTGATTGACTGGAAGATCGTCGTGCCTTTATTGACGCCTGTCTGGATTTCATCGCTTGGGTTCTTCCACAGATAGATCTCTGGGCTAAAGATGAAAACCTCTGCGGCGCAAACACTAGGTGACCTGGCTGGACGACTGCCGACGTTGCTACAGGTAAGTGGTGAAGGAGCCGCATAACTGTCTAAGCCTGCTGCCACCGCAGCTCTTCCGCCTTGCCCTGCGGACGCATACACATACCATGCAGGGTTACCGTTATTCTCGACGTTTACCCCAGTACCATTGGTTAAGTTATACACCTCGGTCCCCGGTTCACTTATCGGCAAACCTCCGTTAGTTGAGTAGAAGTGGTGGCCTTCACCAGGCTGATTGCTTTGATCGTAGAGACTATAGACTCCAATTCTTCCCTCTCCTGGAGTGGGAAATGCATAGCCGATCTTGACAGGCCAGCCAGCAGGGCCAGGTCGTGAAGACGGACCAGGTCCGGGTGGCCCACTACTATCGTCGTGAAGGAAATAGTAGTTATCGTTGGCGGCCGTTGTCACGCTGTAGGTGTACAGTGCCATACTGCCAGGCGTCCAGCCTCCATTCGAGACAGGCAATATATAGCCAGCATCACCTTCTTTGTCCTTTGTATTGTTTGGGCATGGGGCATCATGGTTAGTTGGTGTAAGGCTAGTCGGAGGATGAGAAGGGTAGGTTATGTAGTAATGGCTCCCAAGATAGCCACTGGCGCCATTAGACCCACAGGAGAACCGACTGAGCTCTACTGAGCCGGGTATAGCCGTAACGGGTGGAGCACCGGTAACAAGCCTTGGCTTTTCATCGCGCAGCGAACCATAGGTACGCATCAGGTTGACCTTATCGGCCACGAAACTGCCGTTGACCGTTAGCTGATTATTACAGCTGGAATATTTATTACCAGGCGCCACCACATAGGCGACCCCACAGGTGTAGATAATTCCTCCACTTACTCGTGCCCCGTCATTATTCTTAAGGGATTTTGCAACGTACGTGCCATCCAGCTGCGTAACATTATTGTCGATATAAATGTTTCCTGTGGCTTTGATTGAGAAGTACGGCACGCTGTCTCTTGAAGCCCAGGTTAAGTTAGCACCAGCGTACGTTATATCTCCCGAGATGTAGACATCTCCATTAACCGTAATTGTCACCCTGGCGCCGTCAGCGAGACTCCCGCCGTTTAAGGTAAGGTCACCAGTTGGGACAGTATAGTCACCACTGGTAGTAGGCACTGCGGTATTATTGCTTGCAAGTGGCGTTGCACTCAGTTGATCAAAGTCGTACAAACAGTAGCCTTCACCAAATTCACCACCATACAGCGGGCTCTCGGCGCCAGCTTTAATGTTGTTGAAATCAGTATTAGCAAAACTGAGCGAGCTCGCCGTCCTGGTTGCCACAACTTGTGCGCTCGCAAAGCCTACGATTTTGCTGAGTGCCAAGGCGCTTAACCCGGTACTACTGCCGTAATTATACGGCGCAGTCGTACTGTCATTGCTCCAACCAGCCAATTCGCCATCGCTACTCGTACAAGTGCCCGATGCGCTACTGCCACGGAATGAGCCGCCAGCCTGCACCGCGCTATTACCTACCTTGAAGGTCGGTTTGTTAACAACTGTCAAACAGCTTTCTCTACTGCTAGAGTCTGAAGCTGGCCCCGCTGGCCCTACTTGATTACCGGCGTTATCAACATAGCCACTACCCGGGTTGAATGTGACTCGCATGCAATATTTGTCTCCAGCGCTAAAACTACCCCTAGGCACTGTGTATGTGTCATAAACCTTTGTCTGATCGGGCGGGCAGTCCCCAGCATACGGATCACCATTGGTGTTACCAGTTAGTACTGTCTGCGCTCCGGTAGACGCAGTCGTCTTGGTTAGCTGGTACGTAACAGCTGTGCCATTCACGCAACTTGGTGCCTCACTAGGATATGGACTAAAGCTTAAGCCACTCGTCCCACTAAATTTCACAGTCGTTGGATCCTGACTATCGCCGTCTGCAACTGTAGATGGCGTATAGCTATACGGTCTGCAGCCATTCATCTTTTTCGGGCTGTAAATAAGCTGAGGATTCTGCCCATCAGGATCGCCGTCAGTGTTTACACCTATCGCATACACGTAGAAGTAGCGGTCACCCCCGTCAGTAAATTTGGAGATATCATAGGAGAATCTATTCTGGCTGCCGCCGGCGCTGATGTTCGCATCGGTCGAGCCTAGGAACGTTTTAGCGGCTCCTTCTGCTTCGCTTACATATATATGGACTTGGATTGCTCCTGCATAATCTTCATCTAACGCCCAGCCATGTAGTGTGCCTCCTGGCCCGCATACCGCTCCATCCACATAGCCTACTGGCGGACGCGGCGCCGGACAAGGGATTGTTCGCACATCTCTAGCACGATACTCGATCCATCCTCCCGATCCAGATATTTGTATAGCTTCATATATAACAGTCACCGCTAAGTTGTGGCCCCGGGCATCATAATCCCATTGCCTGTCTAACGCGGCTTCAGCGTGCCCGACTCCCTGATTAAGGGCTATGACAGTAGCGGGAGAGCTGTTGTACGATAAAGCTACCCTTGTCCTTGTATAGTATTTATTCCCCGATGAGTCTCCCGGTAAGCTCACTCCAACGCCTTGCGGGCCTCCGGTATCATGCACGTAAGCGGTGGTACATTGCGCATTAAAAGCAGTATCTGGCCCAGTAGTTGGAGGGCAAGGCAAATAAAAATCTCCCGAATCACCCGGTGGGGTGATTTGAATACCGTTACCTCCCCTCGTGCTCCAGAACTCTAGTGCGTACGCCATCCCTGGCTGTAGAGTTACCTTCATCTCTCCACGTTCATAAATACCTGGATTTCTGCCAGTATAGTTTACTAACGTATTAGGAGGTATCTCCTCCACCCTCGTATCCCCAATAAATCTGTACACCTTTGCGTTGAATGGCTTACCATCGTTGCCATCTGCAGCATTTCCGAATACAGGCTGGTTGGGTGTCCCTTTGTCATCGTCCAGCCAATTTATAGTTTTCTCTACTGGCCCTCCACCGCACTGTGTTCGAAACTTCATTGATACAAGGTGGCCATGTTTTTCATTAAGCGTTGGGTACTTAGCTACAGGCACATCTTTCGCATAACCGATTTTTGTGTTTGCGTTTGTAGTCTTTAGTGTCAAGGTCGCAGATTGCAGATTTTGTAGTGGCAACCCCTCATTATCTATCTCAAGAGCCACGAGCGCAACAAATAGGCCCTCATGGCTCGGTACAGTTGACCTTACAAAAGCGCTTGCGGGTATATTAAGATTCCAGCCTCCTGGGTAGTCAGGATTTCGATCTCCTGCAACTGTATCAATAAATTGTCTATCGCGACTATTCAGCCCCCTTACAATCTCCTCACTATCGATCTTAAGGCTAGAGTAGGCTATAAAAAAACCCTTGCTCGCAGCTGGGCCAGCGTTCCTATCCACCGCTCCCAGACGAAGTGTTTTACCTGAGGCTGTTGTAGAGTATATTTTAAACCAACTTACGGGAGTATTAGCGCCTTTGCCAGAAGGCTCGTCGTCGCTTCCACGGGTAAGGTTTATATACTGGTTATCATCACCGTAGCTGCCGCCAGGATCTGGATATTGCGACAGTAAATATTGTGGTTCGGGTAACATACTTGGCATATTGCTAATGTCGGCATTTGCGCTAGCCAGCCCACTAAACATACTGAGAAAGCCAAACAAAGCCAGCACAAAGGCGATCTGCTTTATGCGTAATGACGAAACTGATGCGCGTATCACAGCTCCGTGCCCCCTTGTAGACTAGGGGTATAAAAACCCAGCTGAACACTAATCGTATCGATCATTAACTTTTCGGCACCGGGGATTTGATGGAGCTGCTTAGAAGTCATTCCTCCATTAAAAGCTATCAGGTCCTTGGCATACTGTTTTGCGTTTTTATTATCTTGCGATAGGTGTCCGATGTTGGACATATAGCCACTGACCGCCAAATCACGGCTATACAATATCTTGGCTATGAGATTATTTGATAGTTCAGATTGCTTGGCATCTATTGTTTTTGTTTTTGCAGTAATACGGCATGCTTCAATATTGCTTTCCGGTTTAAGGAAGTTGTAGGCCTCTTTATATTTCTGTTGCTGCAGAAGCTTATCGCCATGTTTATACAGCTTCGTGCAGTCTGTTTTATTGCCAAAGGTTGTCCAACCTAGAAGCACTACCATTATTAATACGACGGGGACTGCAAATAGCTTTAAATAGGGCATGTTACGCCGAACGGACGGCGCGCCGTCGTCTGTAGTTGTCCCTTTACCGCCAACGGATTTGTCTCTTTTTTTGATCTTCATAACAATTGAAAACGCTTATTCTTACCTAGGGATCATATCCCTTTTCGGCGCGATATTCAAGTTTTAAACATGGTATTAGACCATGCTAAAAACATAGACCGACAACAAAGTACTTAACTTATTTTTCCGATGAGCGCTTTGTAGTACCTTTTTTTGCAGGAATCGCTGCCGCGATTACAGTTTTCAAACTATTTTGCTCTTCGTGGCCAACAGAGCCCGCTGGATCATGAAGCTCTGCTCCTGTGCTAGTGAGCACATCAGGAGCATACGGCTTTAAGTATGTGTGGCCAGCATCCACTGCGAGGAAATCACAAAATTTAACACCTTTGTTCAGCTTAACCTTATAGTTATCATAGGCATTAGGCTTCCCCTCATTAACCAATATAATTCGCATGCTTAAGCTGCTATTCGAGTCTTTAAGATCTGGGTCCTCAAAACGGTCCACGCGGACACGGGCAGTACAATACTTCTTAATGAACGCTGAGCTATGCGCCTTATAAGAACTCGCTGAGGCCGAGTAAGTCTCCGGGCTAGCGTTAGCTGCAGCTGCACCGAACACAGCTCCCGCACCCACAACAGCTGTCAGCGCTGCTGCACGCTTATGTTCTTTAAGCGTGTTTGCGGTCTCTCCAGCATGGTAAGCTGCGGTCCTGGCAAAAGTTTGATCAGCCTCAACCAAAGAGAGTATCGTGTCTTGAGCATGTGCGTGTATTGTATCTAGTTGTTCGACTGTTGGTGAAGAGGTTTCATATGGTGCTTGTGCCATAACATTGACTCCTTTGGTATAAGGTTAATTAGGTATACATCGCTATAATACTACTTCATAGTGGTTATGTCAAGTGATATTACGCACACATTGCTTATGCTTGCCTCTGTTACGAAACATATTTGGGGTAGGATTGCTCACAGCAAACGTCAAAAAAATGTTATGGAATTATAATTTTACAAAGCTGATGGGAGGAATCTGCCTAATATAAACACACCTACACTAATCATGTTTTTGCCAACTACTACACTTTACAAAACTCCAAATTTATGCTAATATGTAGTTATAAGAAACTGGCTCTTAAGGCGCCGGAACATCTATATGCAAAACGAAACTTTACAATCCAGTCTCCAGCACGAGCAGCAGCGGCACAATACGGTTCGCCAGTTGCTGGCTGTAGCCGCGCTCACCCTTGCGGCCAGTCAGGCGGCGGGTATGGAGCAGGTGCCGACTGAACACGCTCCTCACCTGCCACAACCTCAAGAACAAACGGTGCCGGCTCCCCAGGCACAGGCAGTACAAGCGCCAGCTCGCACAGAGGCCACTTATGCAGCCAAGCAAAAAACGAGCACGATCAAGCGTACGTATGAATTCTTCGACGCCAGCTCTACTGTCAGTGAAGAACTGGCAGACTTCCCCGAAAACGCCGCAAAAGTCGCCCGCCACGACGCAGTCTATATTGATGCCCTTGGATGTTCGGGTCTGAAGTTATATAACCTTAAACACGTAGAAGTAGGTGCTCTGACGGCCGAACATTGTTCGCTCCGCGGCATCAACAAGCCGCGCATCTCCAGCAAAGGTGGCAGCTTTTCTATTGTTATGTCAGAAAAGGTCACCGGCGAAGCCGGACGTTACAACCTTGATCGCCCGAACAAAACAACATATACCAGCGCCGTTTTGCCTTCCGAGTACGACACAACACACGACTTCGCGCTGATGATTGCCAAAGGTCACACCGCCGATGAGGTTATGCAAAGCGCCGAAGAAAATATGTTACCAGCTCAGGAGATCGCGGCGCTCAAACCTGGCGATAAAGTCTACGTTAGCGGTTGGCCAAATAAGCAGGACGGCAACAAAACTGGCAGCACACGACGCCAATCATTTAAGATGCACGTGCTTGGCCAAGGAGTTACCCGCACCAAGGGTGATGAGGAGCTCAAAGTATTATGGAGCGTTGTCCCAGCATCAAAAGATGGCGCTATATGTAGCTACGGCATCAGTGGCTCCGGAGCATTCGTCATACGCGGTAACAAACGCCGGATTATTGGTCCAACTTCAGCCTTCTTTGACCTGACCGGCAAATTCGATAGCAAGGTAGGTCCGCTCGAACTCAAAAAGTTACTAAAAGGCCTGAAGTTGCCAACGAATTCGGTCGCCAACTTCGAAGCCAAAACCCACCGTAAAGCGGCAGCGCTGTGCGCTACTGCTATTGAACCGACCGACTTTAATGACGGGGGCATGGAAGTGGGTTTCGTTCGAAATGAAGATGACATCCCCGGTCATATTAGCCCCGAAACTGCCTTCAAAAACGCCCGCCGTGCGTTCTTTAGCGGCGCACCTCAAACCGTCGTGAACGGGGTCATCTCGTTCTACAACAGCGGGGTCCCCAGCACTGGTGGCTTAAAGCCTGCACAGAGCCAGCACATCCAGATTGAACGCCCGGTAATTCTACACGACGCTGAGCATGAAGCTACAATCGTTGCCGGCAGCACGCCGGACAATCCGGATAAACTGGCGCTGTACTACTTCCTGGATAAACACCTTGAATATATCGATGCGCAACCCCTGGACGGCGGGAGTGAAGTCAGCTTCACCAATACCTCTGGCGTTCCGGCCTACGAAGCTTCGGCAGATGAATCAAAATTCGGTAGCTTCGTTGATGGCAACGGCCTGCACTTCGCGCAAGGGCTGAAGACAGCTCATGAGTACACCGGCAAGCACTACTTCGTCCACTACAATGCCGATGGCTCGATGGGTGCGCGCGAACACCCTCTCGGTCTGATTCCTGGCTAATCTAGTGCGCGGTCACAATGGCTTCAGCCGGGACGGGAACTTCTTCTTTGCCCTGCTGCTGGATCACGAATAGTGCGATGAGTGAGGCGAAGATGCCAAATGTAGATGCGATCAGGAAGCCTTCGTGGAAGCCGTGGACGGTGGCGGCAGCAATTGCGTCCTGCCCTGGCTTGCCTTGCAGGTGCAAAGCGGCGAGATAGCGCGTGCTACTCGATGTGGCAATGCCCGTGAGTACGGCCAGGCCAAGCGCACCGCCGATTTGCTGCGAGGTGTTGAGCAGACCGGAAGCCAAGCCCGACAGGTGGTGCGGCACACCGGAAGTCGCCGCGATGGTCACAGAAACGAAGGTCGCCCCCATACCGAACGCTAGCAGTGCCATGCCTGGAGCGACATCGCCCCAAAAGGTGCCGTTAACCGGAATATGCGACAGCCAGAACAGTCCGCCCGACACAATCACCGGCGCCACGACCAGGATTGGCTTGTAGCCAATCTTCTGGATTAAGCGTGGAACGTTGGTAGCGGTCAGGCCGATAATTACCGGGATTAACAGGAAGCTAACACCGGTTTTAATAGGGGTGTAGCCTAATACTTGCTGCAGGTACAGCGTAGTAAAGAAGAAGATCGAGAACATGCCAGCCGTCATGAATAACTGCATTGCGTTGGCTCCGGACAGGTTACGAATCTTGAATATATGCATTGGCATTAATGGGTGCTTGGCTCGCAGCTCGTTAATCACAAATGCGATCAGCGCGACTAGTGCGATGCCAAAGTACAGCAAGCTCAGGGGCGCTGTCCAGCCGTCGGCTGGGGCCTTAACCAGGCCGTAGACCAACATCATCAAACCGCCGGTCACCAGTATGGCGCCAGGCAGATCGAGGTTATTGTGTTCAACGGTTGACTCGTGGCGATCAAGCACGCGCCATGCAGCGATAATCACCCCGATACCAACCGGAATATTTACAAAGAAGATCCAGCGCCAATCGAGGTATTGCGTCAGGATACCGCCGAGCAATACGCCCACGGCCGCACCACCGGCCGCCACGGCGCCCCAAACAGATAAGGCCACGTTGCGCTCATGCCCCTCTTTGTAGGTCACCAACACGATCGACAAAGCCGCCGGCGACATAAAGGCCGCCGCCAAGCCCTGTAATCCGCGGAAGAGAATAATCATGTGCTCAGACTGAGCAGCACCACTAGCCAACGATGCCACGGTGAATAAAAGGATACCGATCAAGAACATTTTGCGTCGACCAAACAGATCAGCCGCTCGCCCGCCGAGCAGCAAAAAGCCGCCGAACGTGAGCGTGTAAGCGGTCACAATCCACTGCAGGCTGGTCTGCGTCATGTTAAAAGCCTGCTGAATAGCCGGCAGCGCCACGTTGACGATTGATACGTCGAGCACCACCATGAACTGGGCCAGCGCCAGTAATATTAAGATCAGCCAGTGGCTGGTTTGCTTCTTTTCCTCGATCGCGGCTGCTTTGGCCATAAACGGTCTCCCTTTTCTGTACGTTAGTTGTCGTACGCTTGCTAATCATTGTAATAGTCAACCATTGACATTGTCAACCATTTTTTTGTATTATACTAATACTATGCCGCAAGAAACTTCGCTCGAACAATCATATTTAGTACTTATTAAATTCCTGATGCTGTCCAAGCGTCGGATTTTTGAGCTTGGAGCTCAGCACGACCTTACTGGCATGCAGGCCATGACTGTTTTTCTGCTCGATACACCGCGCCCCATGAACAACTTCAAAAAGATTTATAACTGCGACGCCTCGAACGTCACCGGCTTAATTGATGGCCTCGAGCAAAAACAACTGGTCAGCCGCTACGAAGACCCGGCCGATCGCCGTTTAAAGATGGTCAGGCTTGAACCCCAAGGAGTTAAGGTGCGCAAAGCGCTCATAAAACAGATGATGAGCCACAACAGCCCCCTGCTGTCGCGCCTCGATGCCAGCGAGCTCAAAACCTTCATTACGTTGCTGCAAAAAATCACCGCGCCCGAACCAACAATCTAGCCCCTTAATCTGTTAGAATGGTCATATGAGTCTTTCTATTGGAATCGTCGGCCTGCCAAACGTTGGCAAATCAACCCTTTTTAATGCCCTGACCGGCAGCAATATTTTGGCTGCCAATTATCCGTTCGCCACCATTGAGCCGAACACCGGTATCGTGCCCGTTCCGGATCCTCGTCTGGCTAAACTTGCCGAGCTGTATGGATCAAACAAACTTTTGCCCGCAACGGTAACCTTTGTTGATATTGCCGGACTGGTTGCCGGTGCCAGCGAGGGCGAGGGCTTAGGCAATCAGTTCCTGGCCCACATCCGAACCACCAATGCCATCGTGCAGGTGGTGCGCGCCTTCGACGACAGCAACGTCATCCATGTCGATGAAGCCCACGATCCCAAAAAAGATATTGATGTTATCAACACCGAATTAGTTTTGGCCGACCTGCAAACGGTCAGTAAACGCCTGCCAAAATTCGAAAAAGAAGCCCGGGCTAACCCCAAGTTAAAGCCGATCGCCGATGCCTACAGCGCTGTGCACACAGTTTTAGACAAAGGCGAACCTGTCTGGAGTCACCCTGAGATCGACACCGAGTTGATCGCTGACTTACAGCTATTAACCATGAAGCCGATCATCTATTTATTCAACCTCGACGAGGCTGGGCTAAGCGACGAGGAGCGCAAGCGCAGCTTGCGCGAGTTGGTGGCTCCGGCCCAGGCACTGTTCGTCTGTGCCAAACTGGAAAGTGAACTACAGGAACTCGACGAGGCTGATGCTAGCGAGATGCTCGAAAGCTACGGCCAAAGCGAGTCAGGCTTGTTGCAGCTTATTCACGCCGCCTACAGCACGCTTGGCTTACAGAGTTACCTAACCGCCGGTCCAAAAGAAGTCCGCGCCTGGACGATTCCAGTTGGCGCCACCGCTCCACAAGCCGCCGGTGTGATTCACGGCGACTTCGAACGCGGTTTTATCGCCGCCGAAATCGTTGCCTACCCCGATCTTGTCGAGGCTGGAACTATGCAAGCTGCCAAAGCCGCCGGCAAAGTTCGCACCGAAGGCAAAACCTATGTCATGCAACCTGAAGACATCGTTGACTTCCGATTTAACGTTAGCAAGTAGCGCTACATTTCTCTGAGAGGTCTGACCGTCACATTTGGCTCTTGTTGACTATGCGAATGGAACGAAGGCCTGCCGAATCGTCGATTGCGAAGTGCCATTGGCAATTTTGAGTAGGCTATTTTGAGCGCATTTAGCTCGCCGGGGTTATGCGTCGGGGCCTGTTGGGTAGGCGCTGGAATTGTGACCTGCTGAGGAGCGGTCGGCGGCGCAGCTGATTTGTCTCTTTTACCGAAAATCTCTTGCATACCCTCGGCATAAAGCTCAGACATCTGGGGGTTAGAACGGTTTTCGGTGACGGTGTGCGTCAAGGTCGTTGTGGGAGTGGGCGCCGTTGGAGGGGCGGCGGGCAGAGGCACAGACTCAGACTCCAGTGCAGAGGCATCAGGAGTAACCAAGTTGAGTGATTCAACATCCGGTAGCGACAGCTCGCCGTTAGCCGCCTTGTACTGCGCCAACAGGCTTTGAGCGAACAAGTAATCACTGAGTTCATTGCTCGGGCGAACCACTTCAGGCTGTGGAATCTGCTCTTTGGCGTCATCATCCTTGTTATTTTGCACAAGCTGATCATGCAACTTTTGCTGCTGCTGATGCTGAGCTAACAGATACGTTTGTAGCTGCTGGTTAATCTGCTCAAGATGCTGCTTCTGATCAACCTGGTGACTGGATTGCTGCCTCTTGGCATCAGCCATACAGTGCTGAACATGGCCAATGAGCTTACGTAGTCGGGGCTGATTGTAGCTGGTGAACTTCAGGTTTTTAGTACCAGCCGAAATGCTAATATGTGCACCCAATAGTCGGTGATTGTAGTCGAGTTCATTAATCATATCGAAGCGCATGTCTTCGACCGTCAGGTAATTCATTGGCTTTTTATCGACGAGGAGCAGGCGGACGTCGGTTGCGATTAGCATGGCAAAGCCACCTTCGTAGATGCCATTTATAACTTCATAAATTTCTTCGCCTTCCAGCAAAATGTTTTTGAGTTCGTGAGCCTCCGTTCTTCCCCATCCGTGTACGTTAAATTTAATTTTTTTGAGCTGCTTCTCCACAGATTCTTGACTGACCATGGTTACACCTCCTTTTAGTGATGTACCACCATACTACCTGTTTATTGCAGGCCTGGTGGTGAAAATACTCACAAATTGAATGAGACTTTCATCACAAACAAATTTTGAACAGAGGTGATTTGTTTGACTTTATTCTCAGACTCTATCATAATAAAGCCATGTTAGCCACGCTAAAGCAAACAGCGGAGTTCGTAGAACTTTTTAGGGTGCACGGCGTCAAACAAACATTCAAAAAAGGTGACTTTATTATCCGGCCCGGCGACCCTCCGCACGGGGTTTTTTATATCTATCAGGGGCTCGTTAAAGCCTACGATATCACCAAATATAACGAAGAGAACTTACTTATCATTCGCAAGGAAGACGAGCTCTTCCCGCTCATCTGGGCCATCACCGGCCAAGAGCGGCAAGTGATTTATCAGGCGCTAGCACCAACCGTAACCTGGCAAATCAAGCGCGAAAAATTCCTGGAGTTCATCGAGAGCAAGCCCGATGCCCTGGCTCCTCTCCTCGACATGACCCTCGAGATGTATCGCTTACACAGCGAACGCATCCTCAACCTCGAATACCGCACCGTTCGGGAACGCATCATTTCGTTCCTATTAACTATGAGTCAGCGCTTTGGCAAACAAACCGAAGATGGCCTGCTCATCGAGGTCCCGCTGCGCCATCAAGACATCGCCAGTTCCGTAAATGCCACCCGCGAAACGACCAGCCGCGAATTATCTGGGCTGGAGCGCAAAGGCCTCATCGTCAATAAACAATCCCTCACCCTTCTCAAAGACGTCGACGCCCTGCGCAAACATCTCGACCAGAGCTAACTGTTGCTGCCGTTTGAGCTTTGAGTGCGTAGTTACTTCCAGTTTAGAATAATTTGTTCGATGGTTTTAAGCACCGTCGCGTGGTCGGGAACATCCTGCTTTTCGTAGTAGTGGTTAGTGTCCATGTAGTCGGCCAGTACGTTTAAGCAATATAGGTCATCGGCCAAAATGTGCATGCGATCGACGGCCTTCACGCTAGCGAACGGCACAGCCACCACCATGCTTTCAATTTCGATTGGCTTCAAAAATTCAGCAGCTAAGTCCACCGGGAAACCAGTTTTAAGCCCATCGGACACGATAATCACATGGTGGCCCTTTAAAAGATCCTTACTGATTGTGCCATCGGTGCCCTGCAGTCGGTTGAGATCGTGCATTTGCTGCAGTTTTTCTTGCTCAATCAGCCCAAAGTATTCGCTCGTCATCTCGTCGACCTCACCGCTTGTGTAGTGGCTGTTATAGGTAACGGTGCCGTTTGAGGTAATGCCGGCGATGGCCTCTGGTTCTCGGGGCAGCATAATCTCGGCACTACTGAGCATCGTTAGCACGCAGTGTAATTGCATAGCAATCTGGGCGCCAACCATGACCCCGCCATCGCCAAGCGCCAAAATGGCGCAGTTCTCGTAGCGATACTTTTTGACTAACTGATCGGCGAGCATCCGTCCAGCCTGCAAACGCGAGGCAAAATACATATCTGTAGTGTACCGGAAACGCTTGTGCTTGGTCTACGAGACTTTTTTGAGCAGGTAGAAACGTTCTTGATTGCCTTTGGCGCCGCTGACCTCAGAGTCGGCCTTGTCTTGGATAAAAAAGTACTGCTTTGACCAGATCTCAAAATCCTTAAGAATGTCGCGGCGCATCTTGTCGTTCTTAATTACACCTTTGTGCTTGAGTGAACTCTGCCCGGCTTCGAACTGCGGCTTAACCATAGCCACCACCTTAGTATTCGCCGAACACAAAGTGGCAACGTGCGGCAAAATCTCTCGCAAGCTAATAAATGATACATCGGCCACTACGATATCGATCTTTTGGGTGGTTTTGAAGCTGCGAATATCGGTTTTTTCGTGCAGTTCAATCTGGGGATTGCCATGCAGGCTGGGATGGAGTTGGTCGCTGCCAAGTTCCACGGCAATCGACTTTTTGGCACCGTGGCGCAACGCGTAATCAGTAAAACCACCGGTGCTACTGCCAACATCCAGCACCACAGCGTCCTTAAAATCGAGCTTCAACGCCGACGCAACCGAGGCCAACTTGAGCCCAGCCCTGCTGACGTATTGCTCCTTTGCTAGCAGTTCAACACTGTCATTATCGTCGACCATCGTGCCTGGCTTGGTAGCTTTTTTGCCATTAACATTCACCTGTCCGAGCTTAATGTAGCTTTCGGCTTGGCTGCGACTAGACACCTGGTTAGATTGGGCAAGATATTGATCGAGGCGGGTTTTCACTCTTTAAAGTCTAGCACGCTTCGGTAAGCCTCTGCGCCCCCTTTTAGGCTAGTGTAAAAAGTGATGTATAAAGTGTGCCTATCTGCTACACTTTATACATGCAAAATGACACAAGCCCTAATGGGAGTAACAAAAAAACGCTGCCCAGCGCGAAAACGCCGAGCGTTACGGCAACCACACGTATTAATCTAACGATTTCCAAGCAATTGTTAACGGAGGTTGATAAAGCTGCCGAACATGATTACACCACCCGCAGCGATATTATCCGGACAGCCCTACTGAGTTACTTGCGGCCCCAAGGCCGTGAACTCGACCACCTCGACCCAGACACTATCTATGACGCACTGAAGAGGCGGCATATGCTAGCTAGTGTCAAAAAGCTCATTAAAGAGACTGAAAACCTCGACCCGTACGACACCTGACCGATTGCTTAGTTTTTTACGCGTTCGCGGTAAGCGCCAGTGGTCGTATCAACCGAGATGATATCGCCCTGCTTAATAAAAGCTGGCACTTTTACGGTGATGCCGGTTTCGAGCGTGGCGTCTTTAGTAATTGACGAACTGGTGTCGCCTTTGACGGCATCTTCGGCGTAGGTAACTTTGAGTGGCACATTCTTGGACAACTCAACGTTAATTGCCCGGTCGTTGAAGAACTGCAGCTGCACAACGTCGCCTTCTTTCATGTAACCAGCACCATCACCAACAAGATCGGCACTGACCTCGAACTGGTTAAAGGTCTCGTCGTTCATAAAGAAAAAGTTTGTTCCGTCATTGTATAAATATTGGACCGATTGGTTGGTAACATCGGCGGAATCGAGCTGTTCGTTGCCCTTAAATGTCTTTTCGAGTACCTTGCCATCGAGCAAACTTTTGATGCGAACGTTAACAATTGAGCCGCCGCGGCCCATCACTTTCTGGTTATAATCGACGACGCGAAACGGCTCGCCTTCCCACTGGAAAAGGACGCCTTTTTTGAGATTTGTAATACTTAGTGCCATGTAAACTCCCTATTCCGTGGCCGTTAGGCTCTGCTTAGTTGATCGTATGAGACTGGTTAACACGTGGTAGGTGCTAATTGCCCGGCCGGCCAGATCTTCGAATGTTTGTTGGTCAACGTAGCTGCGATCGCGGGCCAATTGCAGTTGTTCCTGCAGTTCAACTACCGCATCTCGTGCCAGATGATAGCACTCCAGTTTTTTATGATGCAGTGCGTGCTCGACACTCTCAGCGATGGAAGTTGGCACCGTGGCCGAAGCCCGCCGCAACTGTGCATTCAGATTGTAATGATCTGAATGTGGTATGCCGCGGGCCAGCTCGTGCACATCAGTCGCCAAATTGTGGCTGATGTGCCAGGCCTTCGAAGCTTTGTAGGAATCCATGCCTACATAATACTTCAGTCGTTCCAGCTTACGCTACTGGGTCTTGCTAGAATCAGCCATAGCTGTATGCCTAGTTGCTAGCCACGAAAGGCATCAAAGCCAAGTGACGGGCACGCTTGATAGCGGTGCTTAAGCGACGCTGCTGACTTTCGGTCAGACCGGTCTTCTTGCGGCTTTCGATCTGTCCGTAGACATTCACGTAGCGCTGCAAGGTTTTGAAGTCTTTGTGGTCAAAATAGGCCACATCGGTTCGGTGTTTAAAAATCTTTGCCATAAAATACTTTCTTATCAATTATTACTAAAATGGAATGTCGTCGAGGTTGATAGGTTGATCACCGATATCTTCGATAACGACGTCATCTTTTTGCTTGGCTGCTTTGCTCGGGGCTGGCTTGCTAGCGCCGGCTGCTGCTGGTGCGCTTGATGCGCCGCCGTCGCTGCTACCACTGTCGTCGCCGCGGCTGTCCAGGAAGGTTACGTCGTTCGCGAGAACTTCTACCTTGCTGCGCTTATTGCCGTCCTGCTCCCATGAGCGAGACTGCAAGCGACCCTGCACGAGGCAGCGTCGACCCTTAGACAAGTACTGGGCAACGCGCTCTGCGAGCGGGCCCCAGCTAACAATGTCGATGTAGTCGGTGGCTTCTTGCCACTCGCCGCTACTATCCTTGTAGCTACGGTTTAGCGCGAGGCTAAAGCTGGTTACGTTCTGACCGGTTGGCGTCTGGCGTAATTCCGGATCACGGGTTAGGTTACCCATTAGTGTTACTTGGTTGAGACTTCGTGCCATATTAGCATCCTCCTCTTTATAAGACATATGTCTTGGTTAGTTAGTAACTCTACCCTACGCCCCCGCTTTTGTTTTCGTCAAGCGGAAGTCGCAAAATTTAAGAAAAATTTAAGATTTGGACGAATCCGTATCTATTCTTCGTCTTTACTGTCGTCGTCATTGTCACTTCGCTCACCACGCTTTGCAGCTTGCTCAGCCTTGATGACTTTTGCAGCTTCAGCCTTAGCAATCTTACGCAGATCAGGCTTGGTGATGAGGAAACGAATGACTTCGTCAGTGATGTTGAGCGTGCTTTCGACTTTGAGAACACCAGCTGGTGGTATTTCGACAGTATAAAAGACGTACACAGCGTGCTCATTGCCCTTGATATCGTAAGCCAGCTTGCGCTTGCCCCAGTTATCAGTTGCAGTGATTGTGCCACCGTTGTCGGTGATAATCTTCGTGATCTTGTCCTCGGCCTTTGACAGGTCGACTTCCAGGTCAGGATGATAAAGCACAGCGATTTCGTACTGATTCATATATCAGCTTCCTTCCTTCGGTTAAAGCCTACGCACCTTAAGGAGTCGTAAGCTGAAGTTAATAGTGAACCTAGTATATCGTACTCACCCCTGTTAGTCAAGCAGCGGCTCTAGCGGCCATCTTCTCTTCAAAATACACTGCAAATGGTCGGCGCTCTCCTTGTGCGAAGCGCGTGTGTAACGCGTTGAGTGTTGGCCCGGCGCGGCCATTTGTGGTCAGCTTAGCAAGTGTTAATTCAGATGCCCGTTGTGGGATTGGCCGACCTCTAAAACCAATGTGGCTCATTACAAAAGCACCAGTTTTCCGAGCATGCTTGTATGGCGTTTCGGCAGGCTCGATGGCTCGATCTGCAAGTTGGCTTACAATTCTAAAACCGGTTTTTATCCGCTCGTCATGGTCAAAGCTGTACAAAAAGTTTTCGATATCTTTGCGAGCTATGTGGTCACTATTGGCTTCGAGTATTTCATCCTGAAGATATCCCGTTACATCGCCGTCACACATGACGTGTATCTGCTTGGAGGTCCATAGCCACCTACGCTTCCAATCGCTTAGTCGTACGATTGGCATATCAGGTTTTGACAAATCCATACCAAATTCTGGGACCACGCCGACATTGGTTAAGAGCAACGTTGTCAGCAGCTGTGTTCGAGTCCACGGCAGTCTCGGCCCGCGAGCATTGGGATGGAGCACGTCGTGATGCTGATCATAGTCTGACCACTGCACTCGGGAGCCAATCAGCGCCGCTTTCGCTCTTTCGTCTAGAACCGGGCTCTTGCTTGCAAGAACCTCCCCTTTGGGAAAGACATGATTTAAGTCTGCCACCGGACGGACGTGATGGCACTCTTGCTGAGCTCTAACAGGCGGTAACGGTTTTGTAGGCGCTATCGGATACGGGATTCCGTACTTATCCGTTGGCGTCACGATATACGTTGTGTACTTTTTGTAATAATCGTTGTAGATCGCAACAGTATCATACTCATCACCAGGTTCTTTAATTAAAAAGCCCCTGTCGGTAAGGACAGGGGCTTGAGGAGACGCGAGAAGATCTGCTTGATTACCCCGTGGGGTCTCTTGCGTGATCGCCATTACGCTTGCCTCCGATTTGCAGTTTTGGTCTTATGCTTATGGTAAGAAATCTTACGCATTTTTGCAAGCCCTAAATGATAATTATTGAGTCTCAGGGGCTGCAATAATAGCATCTACCATGGGCGCAGCAGCCTCGTCAGAAATATCAAAACCGATGAGGCTACCCTCAGCAGATGGGAAGTTAATGTTAAATCCCCTATCAGTGCCGAGCGTTAAATCGGTTGACAGGTGGACATCTCTACCGTACTCATTGGCAAACATGCAAGGGACCATCGAAACGCTGTAAACTGACTCACGGTATTTGCCAGGCTCCCATTCACGAGGTCCATCTGAATGCCTGAGTTCGTACCACTCGTAGGCCTGGAGTTTAATTTCGGATACCGGCGGTACAAATTGCGCACTGGCTGCCACCGCCAAAGCGCCAGCTTTATTTTTTGCAGTATCAATACTGCCTTCAGCCAAGGTTGTAGCGTGCTTCTCGACAAAGTCGACAAATCGCTTTTGCACGTCACTTAAATTATCTGGTTTACGGATAGCTTCACTCATATAGTAAAGAATTTACAATATCTTACGGTACATGTCAATCAAACTATTGGCGCGTCGGGATCGTTCAGGTAGTCCTCATTCGGTGCGCCAACTGCTTCACCACTGCCGAAGACGTCATCAAGCGAGCTGACGAGCACTTCTCGAGGGCGTGAGCCGTCGGCCTGGCCGATGATGCCCTGTTCTTCCATTTGCTCAATCAAGCGGGCTGCGCGGCCGTAGCCGATGCGCAGGCGGCGCTGCAGCAAGCTGGTGCTGGCCTTGTGGTTCTCGATCACGACCTTGACGGCGTCTTTGAACATATCGTCGTCGGCATCATTGGCGCCGTAATCAGCCACAACGCCGCCCTTGCCATTGAGCTGGACCGGCTGAGCCACGACTTCATTGTCGTAGTCTGCGGCACGTTGCATGCGAATAAAGTCCATGACTTTGACAGTTTCTTCGTCGCCAATAAAGGCGCCCTGGACGCGCTTTGGCTTGGCCATATCGGTGGTCGAGAACAACATGTCACCTTGGCCGAGCAGCTTCTCGGCGCCCATGCTGTCGATGATGGTGCGGCTGTCGATCTGCGATGCGACGGTAAAGGCGATGCGGGTCGGCACGTTGGCCTTAATAAGACCGGTAATAACGTCGACCGACGGACGCTGCGTGGCGAGAATCAAGTGAATAC
>JAQBRQ010000038.1 GCA_028286385.1 Candidatus Saccharimonadota bacterium | reverse complement strand
CGGACAATTTTGAGCGTTACGCTAGTGCCGGCTTTGCCGCGGATTTTGCTGACGGCGTCATCGACCGACATGCCGCTGGTGGTTTCGTCGTTGATATTGGAAATGATATCTTTAGCCTTAACGCCGGCCTTATCGGCTGGCAAATTAGCAATTGGCGCGATGACCTCTAAATTGCCGTCCGTGTCCTGGCCGAGCTGGGCACCAATGCCACTAAACGAATTATTGAGTTGGTCGCTGAACGCTTTGGCCTCTTTAGCCGTAAAGTATGTCGTGTACGGATCTTTGGTGGAGGTCGCCAGACCATGCTTGAGGCCCTCTTCGAGCTGATCGGCGCTGAGCTTGCCGTCGTAGTTCTCTTTGAGTGATTGGTAAACCTGGTCAACCTCGTTGTAGTCGAGTTTGGACGGCAGATTGCTCGACACAGACCGATGGTGCTGCAGATCGATGCGGCCATTGCCAACATTAACACCGACCACAAAGATTGCCAGCAAAATGGCGACATTAACGCCGCTGCGCAGCACCCCTCGCCCTGTAACTTTTGGTTTCAACCTCATTACCCTTAAGTATACCAGACTTGAATGCGTTAGAAGTGGAGGAAGACGAGGCCGTCGGCGCTGACGTTATTGCGGGTTGAGTAGCGGCCATCGAGCGACGCATTGTATTGACTGAGGTTGAAGGTGCCGTCGCCGTTGACGCTTTCGACGTACATGACGTGGCCGTAGAAGCCGCGGTTACTGACGGCGATTGCGCCAGGAGTTGGGGTGCCGTCGACTGGAATACCGGCGTTACGAGCGTTTTCGTCCCATTGGTTAGCGTTACCAGAACCGCCCCAATAAGGCATGTCGCGGCTATTGCGGCCAGCTAGGTAGTCCTGGTGGACCTTGAAGGCCGTGTAACTCACACATTCGCGGTTGTACATGCCCCAAGCATCAATGACGGAGTCTTGCGGGATGTTACAGTACATCGATGGGTAGCCGCCGCCACAGGTTGCGCCGCTACCAGGTGCGCCAGTACCGGCAAAGCGGGCGTTAGCTGCGATTTGGGCACGACGTAATTCACTAATCTTGCTGGAGTTGGCGGCGATTTGACTGTTGTAGCCGGCCTGCTCACTTTCGTTGTAAGACAACAGTTTCGACTGCTCCGCGCGGGCACTGGCTAATTGCGCGTTCTGTTGTCGCTGCGCTTCTACTAACACATCGAGTGCAGCTTTCTGCTGCTTTAAAGTAGCTTGAGCCGCGGCGATTTGCTTAATCATTGAGTCGATCTTATTCTGCACCGACGTACGGTACTCTTCTTTATCGACGTAATCGCTTAGGTTTTTGCTGGTTGCCAGCTCTTCGATAGTGCTGAGCTGGCCATCGACATACATAGCCTTGATGTCTTCCCCAAGATACTTGCGGGATTGATCAATTTTAGCCTGGGCATCAGCAATTTGCTGTTGCAGGGCATCTTGTTGTGCTATGCCTGCGTTCAAAGCTGCCTGCACGGCATTAATCTGAGATTGCAGTTGGTTGATAGTTTCTTGATAGCTGCCAGCTTGTGACTGCAGCCCGTTCAATACGCCTTGGGCAGAATTGTTCTGGTCGCGTAAGGCGTTAATCTGATCATCGTACTGATCGGCGTGGGCAATGGCCGCGCCGCTGATGAGACCAGCTAGAGCTACCGTGAGCGCCAGCAGACGGAGTTTAGAGACTATCGTTGAGGTTTGTACTATTTGTTTTTGCATGGTTTTTGTATTGCTTATGCTACGTTCTAATATATCACGCTTAGTCAAGTTTGTCGCCTTCCTGTTAATTCGCGGGAATGCGAACAGTTGCTAATAGTACTTTTGGTTCGTGAGGTTGCGTGAGGAGTTTATTTTGTCTTAAATTTGAGGTAACGGCGGGTCGCTATAACAGAAGATACCGTACCTATAAGTATACCAATAGCAATTTGAACAGTCAAAAGCTGCCAGAAATGAGTGTTGAAATACTGGCTGGCATAATTGATGTCTAACAGACCAAGACTGCTGGCCTGCAAGGCATTGCTGGAGGCCAAAAATGCCGAGTTTATAATGAGAATTGAGAACACGGCCGACAATAATCCGTAAATAGCGCTTTCGACGATGAATGGGCCGCGGATGTAGTTAGTGCTGGCTCCGAGCAGACGCATGATGGTAATCTCGTCGCGGCGGTTAAAGATTGCCATCTGGATCGTGTTAAAGATAATCAGCGCACAGATAATAGCAAACACGATCACGGTCACAATGCCAATTCTGCGCAAGACGTTGGTGGCGTGCGTAATACTATCAATCGCCTGTTTGCGGTCGCCATTGTAGGATGGTGACCCGGGTGTTTGCAGCTTAACGTTCCCCGGGGTCGTTAAAGCAGTCTTAATGTTGCCGACTTCGTTGAGATCGCGGGGATACACCTGGATCGTTGCCGGGATTGGGTTTCCAGCCTCGGCAGCTGCCGTGACCAAGCTCTGGTTGTCTTTATTCTGCTTAATATAGCTTTGCAAAGCGTGCGCTTTGTCGAGGTAGGTTACGTGACTGACGGCTGGGTTCTTTTCGAGTTCTTTGACAAGGTTTTTAGCCTGATCGTCGGTGGTTGTATCGAGTAAATAGGCTGAAACACTGATTTTATCGGTTATTTGAGCGATGGTGTTTTCGAACGTGGCATTGGTGATTAATGAAAACAATAAGATGGTTAACGTCACGACCATAACTGCCATCGCCGCGACGGCCAGGCTAATATTGCGCATAAAGTTAATCGTGCCAGTATGAAAAATACGCCCGAGTGTGGTCATTTTTCGTTGCATGCTCATGCCTTGTACTTCGCGTTAGCCCGGTCGCTTGCTACCTTACCGCCGTGGATCGTAATAACGCGGCGCTTTAGTTTATTTACAATTTCTTCATTGTGGGTGGTCAGCAACACCGTAGTGCCGTAACGGTTAATCTTTTCTAACACCTTAATGACATCCCAGGCATGTTTTGGATCGAGGTTACCGGTTGGCTCATCGGCGATTAGAATACGCGGCTGGCGAACAATCGCGCGAGCAATCGCTACACGTTGGCGCTCACCACCGGATAGTTCGCGCGGCATGCGCTTTTCTTTGCCCTTTAAATTGACGATGTCGAGCACCTTGGGCACGGTGTGCTTGATTTCCCTGTTTGATACGCCAACGATTTCCAGCGCAAAAGCGACGTTTTCAAAAACGTTCTTGTTGGGCAGCAGCTTGAAGTCTTGGAAAACAACGCCGATTTTGCGTCTAAGCAACGGAATATCTTTGTCTTTGAGTTTATCGTAGTCGATGCCGCCAATGATGATTTTGCCGCTAGTCGGGCGCTCCTCGCGAGTGAGCAGCTTTAGTAGCGTGGTTTTACCAGCACCACTCTGCCCTACGACAATCACAAACTCTTTAGGTTCAACGTGAATCGATATTCGATCTAGCGATGGCGTTGCGTCGTCCTTGGTTTTGCCATACGTCTTTGTTACCCGATCTAAAAGAATCATTACCTTCTAGTATACAACTTATGGCTAGAGTATACAACTTATGGCTAGAAGTTTCCTGCAGCAACGATCGTGAGAGTGTCGGTGTAGTCGTTAGCGTAACCGACTGTGTTGGCGACCGAAACGCGTTCTTTGAGCGAAATCTGGTCGGAATTAGTATACCCATTACGGGACACGAATGAGGCGAAACTAGTGCCGTTAAATGAACCTGCTTCCGTACCACTTGAGACGTTATACTCGGTGTCGTACGTTAACGAACCGTTACAGCTTGTGCAAACGGTTCCCGTTGATGGGACGAGACCGTATTTGGTGCCACTCATAGTGTCGGGGCCGCCGCCAAACGTTCCGGTAGAAATTGGCGTACTCGGGTTGGTCGCGGAAGTTAATGCGCCGTTAGCCGATCGAACATACGCCGTGTAACCGAGCGGCGAGTTGGTGCCAACGGTCATTGTGACGCCGGTGGAAGTCTGCGGCGCGGTCGGATCAACCTGTGGGACGGTATCGCTATTAGCGCTCAGACTAAAGCTAAAGTTTGGCGCGACTGAGGCCGAAACTGCAACTTGGTCCTTATCTGCTGAAGTACCGTAGATATAGGTCGGTGTGGAGGTAGTGTCGATTGGCGTGCCGCCAGAGTTCTGGCTAGAGACAGTAGTGGCATACTGGCCGGCGGTCGATGGGTTGGTGACGCTGCCGGTTGGAATAACAAAGCCGTACAACGTAGAGTTGACCAGGCTAGCTGAGGTTAGGCCTGAGACCACAATAGTGCCCCCTGCACCGGCTCCGGAGCTGGTGACGACCGAGGTCAACGAGCCGGGAGGCGCGGTGATGCTCGCTGGGGTGTTTGGAAAACCAGTAGTACTAACTGTTGGCGTGCCGGCAGTCAGTGTGTAGCCGGTTGGGAAGGACACCGAAATCTTAGCCACGCTAGTTGGCGTGGTGTTTAATTTAAAGGTTACCAGTACGTCATTATTAGTGCTGGCGCTGATACCGAGGCGACCTAAACGAATACCTGATTGGGTTAATTGGGTGGCGCTGGCAACAGCAGGCAGCAACATTGTTACAACTAAAGCTGCGGCTACGAACAAAAATTGTTTGTTTTTCATACTACTTCTCATTTTAAGGTTTCACACGCTAATGCTTATAATAGTAAAAGTAGTTGTAAATAATGTCAAGGATTTTTAATAAAAATGTATTCTTTACGCAATCAACAGATTGAAAATAGCCTACCAATTACTGTAAATCGTACTCAAGGTAGGCGTTGATCAGCTCATCCAGATTGCCGTCGAGCACGTTATCCGGGTCGCTGGTTTCGTAGCGGGTGCGTAAATCTTTGACCTGCTTATAGGGGTGGAGAACGTAGCTGCGGATTTGATTGCCCCATTCGGCTGATTGGCTGGGACCTTTTAGCTCGCTGAGCGCTTCCTTATGTTGCTCTAATTGCAGCTGTGCCAGGCGTGATCGCAGGATTGTCATAGCAGTTTCACGGTTTTGCAGTTGTGAGCGCTCATTTTGGATCGCGACCGTTAAACCGGTTGGCAGATGCGTGATCCTAACAGCTGAATCGGTGGTGTTAACCGACTGACCACCCTTGCCGCCACTGCGATAGACATCTATTTTAAGGTCTTTTTCGTCAATTTCGAGATCGTCCGGCTTATCTATTTTGGGCATAATCTCGACTTTGGCAAAACTAGTTTGACGGAGATTATCGGAGTTAAATGGACTTAATCGCACTAAGCGGTGCACGCCGTGCTCGCCTTTGAGCTTGCCGTAGACAAATGAGCCTTCGACTTCGAGCGTAATGCTCTTTATGCCGGCTTCGTCACCGGCTGATTCATCAACCGTGGCCACCTTCCAGCCGTTTTTTTCGAAAAAGCGACTGTACATTCTGAGTAACATTTGTGCCCAATCCTGGGCGTCGGTGCCGCCTGCACCGGCATAAATGCTGAGGATGGTATCGTGGCCATCGTACGGTCCGCTGAACTTAAGATCTTCTTTGAGTGTGCTAAAAGCGCCAGCGATAGCAGTTAGTTGAGCGGTTAGTTCCGTTTGAAGAGCGGGGTCGTTAAGCGTTAGGAGCTCGCTAACTTCGCCTATACTGGCTTGCAGCCCTTGCCACGGTGTGACGCGCGCTTCCAGCTTGGAAATCTGCTTCATTATGTCTTGCGCTTTAGGTGAATCATCCCAAAACTCTGGCTGTTGGCTAGCTACCTGCAGCTGCTCCAACTGCTGGCTGAGATCCGCGATTGATAGCTGCGCGGTTGCTTTGGCAATATCTGCCTGCAGCTCGCTAGCTTGTTTACGCTGTTCGTCCATATGCCGGCGCCCTAGCCTTGGTGTTAGCCTTGGCTGGTTCTTTTATAGGCTTCACGCCGCCCCACAATGGTGCGAGCTGGTGCTGCAGCGCGTCGGCAAATTCGGCACCACAGTTGCCGAGCACACCGAAACCCCAGAGGTTTTCGGCGAACATTCCGTTAGCAATATCAATAATTTGCTGCTTGGTAACGGCCTTGATGCGCTCTGGTACACGGTAATAATCTTCGACGATATCATCGAAGAAATAGCGGCCAGCATAACCTGAAGCGGTGCCGCCAACGGTTTGAGCGCTGCGCTGGAAGCGACCGAGCGCATACTGCTTAGTGGCTTCGATTTCCTCAACAGAAATATCACCGCTCAGTACTTTGGACAGTTCGCTGACAACAATCTGCAGAAGCGCCGGCGCATTTTTATCTGACACTTGGGCGCCGAACCACCAATTGCTCGCGTCTTTGGTCTGACTCAGTCCGGAGTTCATGCCGTAAACTAGTCCGCGCTCGCGGGCTGTGCCAAGAATCTTGGAATACAACGTTTCGGTGAGCATGGTATTGAGCAGATTGAGGGCATCGGTCTCGGCATCAGTTAAGCGGCGCTTCATGAAGGTGTCGATGTAAAAATATAAGTTTTCGACGGTGTCGTTTGGCACGTAAATTGGCTTTGGTACACGCTTTGGTGACTCGTGCGGCAGCTCGAAGCGCTTGCCTGTCGAGGGTAGCTCGATGGCCTCGATGAGCTTGGTAATGGCTTCGCGGCGGCTGGCCGTTAAGTTACCGGCGATCACAAAACGCATGTTGGGCGCGAAGTGTGTACGGGCATAATGTTCGCGAACGTCGGCGACCGTGACGTTGGTCATAAGCTCTAGGCGCTCGGCATCGGTTTTAGCAATCAAGCCCAAAGCTTCACGCATTTCGAGGCTTAAGCGGCGAAAGTGATTATTGCTGCGGGCGGCCATTTCTTCTTGGACGTTGCCGAATTCGGCATCAAATTCTTCGTCGAGGAACAGTGGCTTAGTAACGGCGACCAATAGAAGGCCGAGTACTCTGTCCCATTCAAAATCGGCGCATTCTGTTTCGTAGGTGATGTCGTAGACACCGGTGCTAGCGTTGCTGTATGCACCATTTTTTTCGAGCTCAGCCTGGAAATCACGGGCTCGCGGTATCAGCTCATTGGCTCCAAGAAGCACGTGCTCCATTAAGTGCGGGACTTCCCATTTTTTGGTTTCGACTAGGTATTCACCGGCCCGGAAATTGACATCGAAGCTCATGACTGAGGCGTTGGGTATATGGATGAACAAGCCTTTGACGCCGTTCTTGAGCTCGATCTCGGTAACAGTATGCTTCAAGCTATTTTTTCCTACGCTTAGCTACTGTTTTACGCTTGCGCTCGGTTTTGCGGGCTTTCTTGCGGTCCACAGCCTGCTTTTTGACGGCGGCTTCGATAACTTTTTTGTCGACAAAATCATTGGCGGCAAATTCTTTTTCGGAGTTTACAATCTGGTTAGCGTTATTGACTGAACCGCGGGCGGCTAAGGTCAGCTCTGTTTCGGCGGCGCGCTCTAATTCTTCTGCAGAAATTGGGTGCGCGTGGAACAGCGCGCGGAGCACGTCGTGACGCAACGTCATTTGCATGTCTTCGAAGAGCATCTGACCGCGTCGGCGATATTCGACGAGTGGATCCTGCTGGCCCACACTCATCCAGTGAATACCTTCACGCAGGTGATCCATGTTTTCGAGGTGCTGCATCCAGAGGTTATCGAGAACCTGCAAGTAGATGTCGCGCTCGACTTTGCGCATGATTTCCTCGGTAAACGCCGATTCGCGGGCGGCGTATAGTTCGGATGTCTCAGTTAGCAATACTCTTTCGAACTTGGTTGCGTCGGAGTCGAATAAGCGATCGAGGGTTGGCTCGTCGAATGGGAAAACTTCGCGGACGACTTCGTCGAACTGATCGCTGGTTACCATAGTTGAGGTGGCGAGCGCGTGGGATTCTTCTTCTACAAGCAGCTTGATGCGCTTGCTGATGTCGCTGGAACGCAACACTTCGCGGCGCATGGCGTAGATAGCCTTACGGTGGCGGTTCATGACATCGTCGTATTGAACAACGCTCTTACGTTGGTCAAAGTGGAAGCCCTCGACTTTCTTCTGGGCGCCTTCCAGGCTCTTGCTGATGAGACGGTTTTCGATTGGCGTGTCGTCATCGACATTTAAGCGAGCCATGATGTTGGCGATACGGTCGCCGCCAAAGATACGCATTAAATCGTCTTCGGTACTGACGAAGAATTGAGTGACACCAGGATCGCCTTGGCGGCCGGAACGGCCGCGGAGCTGGTTATCGATACGGCGTGATTCGTGGCGCTCGGAACCGAGCACGAACAGACCGCCGAGCTTCTTGGTCTCGTCATCTAATGTAATGTCGGTACCACGACCGGCAATGTTGGTCGCCAATGTAACGGCACCGCGCTTACCAGCACTAGCCACGATCTTGGCTTCGCGTTCGTTGTTCTTGGCGTTCAAGACTTGGTGCGGGATTTTAGCTTTATCGAGCAATTTGCCGAGGGCTTCGTTCTTTTCGATAGAAACCGTACCGATCAGAACTGGCTGACCCTTGGTGTGTAAGGCTTGTACTTCGCGGACGATGGCCTTAAATTTAGCCTTTTCGGTGCGGTAAATGCGATCACCCTTATCTTGCCTGGCGATTGCGCGGTTGCTTGGGATATCGACAACGTCAAGCTTGTAGATTTGGTGAAATTCTTCGGCTTCGGTGAGTGCCGTACCGGTCATGCCGGCCAGTTTTTCGTATAAACGGAAGTAGTTCTGGAATGAAATGGTTGCCAGCGTCATTGATTCTTGCTGAACTTCAACGCCTTCTTTGGCTTCGATGGCCTGGTGCAGGCCTTCGTTATAACGACGTCCTGCCAGCAATCGACCGGTGAACTCATCGACAATCACGACTTCCCCGTCCCCTGTGACGACGTAGTCTTTGTCGCGGGTGAACAAACCATGGGCCCGCAGAGCTTGCTGCAAGTGGTAGATGGTGCGGATGTTTTCTGAACCGTACAGGTTGTCGATGCCGAGGATTCTTTGGACTTTTTCGACACCTTCATCGGTGAGGATGACGCTTTTGCGCTTTTCGTCGGTTTCGAAGTGCTTTTCCTTTTTGAGTTGAATGACCACTTTGGCGAACTGGGCATAGGCATTTCCGCTCGTGACCGACGGCGCACTGATGATTAGTGGCGTTCGGGCTTCATCGACAAGAATGGAGTCAACTTCGTCGACGATGGCAAAGTGCAAATCGCGCTGACGCAACTGGTCTTCTTCGCTAACCATGTTGTCGCGGAGATAATCGAAGCCGTACTCGTTGTTGGTGCCGTAGGTGATGTCGGCTTCGTAAGCGGCGCGGCGAGTGGTTGGCTTGAGGTGACGGAAGCGCTCGTCTTCGTGCTCTTCATTAATAAAGTCAGTATCGTAAATATAGCTGTGGTCGCCAACAATAACAGCGGTGCTGAGACCCAAGAAGCTGTAGACCTGTGCCATCCAGCCGGCATCACGCTGCGCTAGGTAATCGTTAACGGTCACCACATGGACGCCCTTTTCGGTTAAGGCGTTGAGGTAGACTGGCGCGGTAGCCACCAGGGTTTTACCCTCACCGGTCTTCATTTCTGAGACGTCGCCTTCGTGTAGCACAATGCCGCCGATCAGCTGGACATCGAAGTGACGCTGACCGAGCACGCGGGTAGCGGTCTCGCGTACAACGGCGTAAGCATCGGGCAAAATAGCATCGAGCGACTCTTTTTTGAGGCGCTTTTTGAGCACATCGGTTTGCGCTTGCAGCTCTTTGTCGGACAGTTTTTTATACTTATCGCCCAAAGCATTAATTGCATGCACGCGCTTACGAATACGCTTGACCGTCCTGGCCTGCGGATCACCCAAAATCTTTTTTAAGACAATATTCATCAGCCTTTTACACTCCCCTTGTCTACCAATTACTGTATTACTAACAAGTTATAAGACTAGATTATAGCCGAAATCGCCTCTAAAAGCGACCTTTAATATAACTTAACATTATACACCTATGTGTCAAGTTCTACAGGGGTCATGGCAGATTTTCTATTGAATCGGGCGAACAAGTGGCGATGAGTTTTACCGTTGCCGTGCAGGTCTTTGTACTTCTGTAGCTGGACTTTGAGCTTAGCCTCCACAATGTCGACAGCCGCGTACATGTTAAGCGCGCTTTCTTTAATAACGATGACCCGGTGCGGCAAATGCAGTGTGACTTCGCAGGTGCGGTGATTATGGTTCTTGGCCTTGCCTTCTTTGAGGTGAACTTCGGCGTGGGCGCTTTCGCGGCCGTGGCGAGAGATGTAGCGATCGAGGCCGCCGATTTTTTTGGTAACGTAGGCGCGGAGTTTATCGTCGACCGTAGTGTGCACACCTTGGATTTCGAATTTCTGTAACATAGATCCTCCTCTTTTAGCTTTTGGCAGCGTGCACAGAGTGTGTAGCGTGCTTACGCTTTATTATACGCCTGCTGAACGATTAAATCTGT
>JAQBRQ010000009.1 GCA_028286385.1 Candidatus Saccharimonadota bacterium | reverse complement strand
AACTGACGCAATTATTGAAGCATGTACAAACGGTGCCAGTGGACGATAGCCGTTTGCTAAAGATACATCGGAAAGTCACAGATGGCTATCGCTACTTTTGGCACCATCGGGGCTCGAACCGTCTGGTTGGTGCCGTATTTCTGCTGCAATCAATCGTTTTTATGATTGCCGTACTAGGCACCATGTTCAATAGCGTCGATAGCTTTCAAGCATTATTTCGGGGCTCCGATTCGTACGACAATAGGTTGATTATTGGTCAGCTGGTATCATCCTTCGTGGCAGCTGCGTTTGTTATATATGGTGCCATTAAACTCAGGAGCTCCCGGGCTGACGCCTTGGAATGGTTCCGCCGCGCGGTGCTGATAAACTTATTCCTCGCTGAGTTCTTTATATTTTCCCGCATTGAGTTTGGCGCTATCCCCGGCTTTTTGGTTAACTTGCTGCTGTTACTCGTGTTGCATTTTGCGCTCGATCAAGAACGCCAAGCCAGGGTGCGTAAAGTTTAATATGCAAAACAAATTTAGCTACAAAATAACCCACGAATTAGGGCAGGGCACACTCGCGCGTACCGGCACGATTCATACGCCGCATGGCGATATTCAGACGCCGGCATTTATTGTGGTTGGTACTAAGGCTACCGTTAAAGCCATGACGCCCGAGCAAGTCCGTGGTGTTCACGCTCAGGCGGTGCTAGCTAATGCCTATCACCTGTATTTGCAGCCTGGTCATGAACTCATCGATAAAGCCGGCGGCCTAAGCAAGTTTATGAACTGGGATGGTCCAACCTTCACCGATTCTGGCGGCTTCCAGGTGCTCAGCCTAGGCAGCGGCTACAAGAAAGTAATCGATATGACCGGCACTGAATCTAACACTCCCAAGCAGGAGCGCCGGGCATTCATTGATGATGACGGCGTGACCTTTCATTCGCACATCGATGGCAGCAAGCACCGCTTTACGCCCGAACTTTCGGTGCAAATCCAGCACGGCATCCAGGCGGACATTATGTTCGCTTTTGACGAGCTGACATCACTCGTCGACCCGTATAGCTACCAGCAGGAATCGTTGGTGCGGACGCACGACTGGGCTGAGCGTTGTGTTGTAGAGCTTGATCGACTGCGCGCGCTTCATCCAGAAAGGCCGTACCAGGCATTATTTGGCGTGATCCAGGGTGCTCAATACGAAGACCTGCGCCGAGAGACCAGTAAGCTCCTAGGCGACATGTCATTCGACGGCTACGGAATCGGCGGCGCCATCGAGAAAGAAAAAATTGGCGACATCGTACGCTGGGTCAATGAAGAGCTGCCAAAAGACAAACCAAAGCACATGCTCGGCATCAGCGAGCCGGATGACATCTTCGCCGCCATCGAAAACGGTGTCGATACATTTGATTGCGTCTCACCAACCCGCGTTGGCCGTAACGGCGCTTTCTATACTTATGAAGGCCGCAAGAACATCAAAGGCGCCCGCTACTACGACGATTTCACGCCATTGCTTGAAGACTGTACCTGTTACACCTGCCAAAATTACACTCGGGCTTACATGCACCACCTCTTCAAGTCCAAGGAAATCCTCGGCCTAACCCTAATGTCGCTGCACAACGAGCACTTTATTATCAAACTCGTCGACGACATCCGCGACAGCATCCGCGACGACTCATTCTTCGAGCTCAAAGAGTCCTGGCTAAAGAATTACTACGAGGCCAAAGGTTAGATTACTCGGCTGCCAGCTAGAGCCAATGATCGACGCCGCCATGCGATGAGCAGGCTCCACGATGATTAACCGCATGCGTGTAAGTACCATCACGACAAACACCGGTTGCGCCAGTGGTATTATTGCTTGGTGACTCAATCTGGTTGCCGTCGACGTTAGTGTAGCTATTGCCCGATGAGGTGCTCGCTGCTGCCGGAGCCGGAGCGGGCGGAGGAGCGACATAGGTTCCAACGCCAACAATCTTATTGATAGGCGCGGTGATAACCTTTTCGCTGACGAATGTTTTCTTGGCTTTTTTGTCTTTAGGGTACGTAACTTTGTAGGTAACCTTTTTGCTGCCATTTACACCGTTTTGGAGAATAGTGGTCTGGCCCGCGGCGGTGTTCGGATCGTTCTGTTTAAGCGTTTTAAAAGCGATTGAACGAGTTTCGGTGACCGTTTTGCTGGTGACTTTCTTGGCCTTTTTCTTATCTTCTTTTTTGGTCGTCTTTTGGTCTTTTTGTGAGGATTGTGTCGAGGTTGACTGTTCGGCAAATGCAACGGTCGGCGCAATCAGCCCTGCGAATAGAAATGCGGTCACGCTAAACGAAACAAATAGTTGTAATGCGCGCTTTGACGCAGCAATGCTCTTCATACACCCTCCTTGGTTATCTAGATAATAAGCCTAAAACATAAGCAGCACAAGTCTAGAGCAATGATAAGTACAGCATTGGCGAAATATGCATAATTGACAAGTGCCCTTAACGGGTGTAATTTACTGTATAAGATGAACAAAAAGTTATATCCTGTTTTGGTCTTAGCGATTTCGGTGATTGCATTAATGTCGACTGCGTCCGGAGCGAGCGCCTTAAGTGTGAAAGGCTACTACAAAAGCAACGGCACCTACGTAAGTCCCTACAACCGGACGAGCCCAAATAGTACTCGCTACGATAACTACTCAACTCGCGGCAACACCAACCCTTACACCGGTAGCACCGGTTATAAAAGTCCCACAAAGTCATATAGTAGCTCGTCTTACGGCAGCAGTTCGTCAAGCTATGGTAGCTCGTCATATAACAGCTACAAATCGTATAGCAGTCCTTCGAAAAGTTACGGCAGCTCATCTTATAGTAGCTACGGCAGCCGTTACTAAGTACCTTTTTGTAAAAACATATTTACCAGCGGTGTAGAATGTATACAAAGGGAAAATCATGAATACCATCACTTGCACGAATTGCGGGCAGCAAATAGAGATCGATAAGGCGCTAGAAGGGCAGATTGAGGCTCGGGTTTTGGCTGCCGCGCATCAAAAGCACGAAGTGGAGCTGGCGAAGGTTAAGGCCGAGGCCGAAGACGCAGCCCTAAAAAAGGCATCAGCCCGCCAGGAAGAAGCCATGAAGGCCCTCAAAGAGGATGCCGACAACGCCAAAGAAGATAGTAAAGCCCTTCGCGAACAGCTGACCGAGCTCACCAAGGCGCTCCGAGAAGAAAAGAAAGCCAAAGACAGCGTCGAACTGGAGATGCAGAAGAAGTTGAGCGAGGAAGAGGGCAAAATCCGCGACGAAGCCACCAAATTAGCCGATGAAAAGCAGCGCCTCAACCTGGCGGCCAAAGAAAAGACCATTACCGATCTGCAAAAAGCGCTCGACGACGCGCAGCGCAAAGCCGCGCAGGGTTCACAACAATTGCAGGGCGAGATTATGGAGCTTGATTTTGAATCGGCGCTAGCAAATGCCTTCCGCGATGATGACATTGAGCCAGTTGCTAAGGGCGTAAAGGGCGGTGACATTTCTCAGACCGTAAAAAGTCCGCGTGGCGTAGTCTGCGGCGTCATGCTATGGGAAATTAAGCGCACCAAGAACTGGACCGACAGCTGGATCCCTAAGCTCAAAGAAGATACCAGAAACGCCAAGGCCAATATATCGATCATTATTACCGAGGCTATGCCAAAGCAGATCGAGCAGGATATGGGTCAGCTCGAGGGGGTCTGGATTTGTAAGCCCGCGCTGGCGATTGTACTTGGCACGCTGCTGCGCAAAGGTTTGCTCGATGCCGGCTACCAGCGCGCGCTAGCTCAAAATCAGGGTGGCAAAGCCGAGGCGCTCTACAGCTTCGTGACCAGCCATGAGTTCATTCAGCAAATCGAAT
>JAQBRQ010000007.1 GCA_028286385.1 Candidatus Saccharimonadota bacterium | reverse complement strand
ACCTCGAGTGGTGACGCAGGCAGAATTGGTTCCGCAAAGACCACTCTGGTATATGCGCTTATAGGCCTGGCCATTGCTGCCCTTGCCCAAGTACTCGTCAGTGCTGTGTTGAGGGCGACTCAGTAGCCAAAACGACACCTTGCGAACAGCAATCGCCTGTGCTATAAGTTAAGTAAACGTAAAGAAAGGTTCATATGATCAAAAAAATTAAAAGTTATCTCCTCGTCGCAGCAGTTGCGTTCATGGGGCTCGTTCCTGTGGCAGTTCCTGCCGTTGCTTCGGCCGCTGCAAATGGTTGTAGCACTAATATCGCTGGTCAAATTGCCACTGGTGCAAACGAGGCCGCAGGTTCAGGCGGTGCAATTAACTGTACGGGTGGTCCAGATTCAGCAACAAGTGGCATAACTAATTTGGCCAGAAGTTTGGTTAACATCTTCTCGATTATCGTCGGTGTTGCAGCAGTCATCATGATTATCTACGGTGGCTTCCGCTACATCACTTCCGGTGGTGACAGTGGTAGCGTTGGTAACGCAAAAAATACACTCATCTACGCAATTGTCGGTTTAATCATCGTGGCTCTTGCACAGGTTATCGTACGCTTTGTCCTTACCTCTACAAGCACAATCACCTAGGGAGTAATCGCCCTAAACAAAAAAGACCCCAATTGGGGTCTTTTTTAATGCCAGGTTCTGCTAGAGAACTTGGATCTTCTTAACAGTATCTTGCTGAACCTTGCCGAAGCTGATGGTTAGCACGCCGTCTTTGAGGACTGCTTCGATTTCTTCTTCTTTAACAGGTACTGGTAGTGCGATGGTTCGAGAGAACTCACCCCAATAACATTCCTGCAAGAAGTAGTTCTCGACGCCGTCTTCGCTGCCGGAGCTCAATGTACCGCGAACGGTAAGTTGATTATCAGAAATACTAACATCGAGTTCGTTCTTGTTAACGCCAGCGGTGCGAGCTTTAACAACGAGCTTTTCTCGGGTTTCATAAACGTCTACGGCTAGTTGGCCGGGCACGCTGTCGTCTTCATCCCAATCATCGTCAGCAACAGGCGTGTTAGCCGGCTGTGGTGTTTCCATTGGTAATGCTGAGTCGTCGCCTAAAAAGGCTGCGGTTAGTTCGTCTTCTTCTAAGAGAAGATCATCGTCGCGATTGCGTCGCGCCATAGTAGTGTTACCCTCCACTTATTTAGTGTATTTAATTCTCGTTAAAGTAGAGAAACATTAAAAGTCTTGCTTTTTTGTGTTAGTAGCAGTATAGCTTAGGTTATTAGCGGTACGCAACGGATGATATACATATTTACAACACATTAATCACAACATGAGCCTTATTGATCACTTTTTTGCCAGATTAGCCCCTTACGATTGCCTAGGTTGTGGCACCGAAGGTCGCTTGATTTGTGCTGCCTGTAGGACAAGCATGCCGGTGGCCTCAGAGCGTTGCTACCGCTGTTATATAGCCTCGCCCGGTTCATTAACATGTGTTGATTGCCTGACGCCCAGCAGCCCGAGGAGCGTCCGTACGGCTACTCCCTACAAAGGAATCGCCAAAGATGTACTGTGGAAGCTCAAATCGGGTGGCGCGCAGGCTGCGGCCCGCGAGATGGCTTCCCTGCTGCTGCCTTTTATCCCACGCAGCCCCTATAGCCCTGGTGGCCCTGATGTACTCGTGGTGCATCTGCCAACAGCCACGACCCGTATTCGGCAGCGTGGCTACGATCAGGCCAGATTGCTCGCTCGAGCACTGGCCAAGCAGGCACGACTCCCCTACGCCGATGTCTTAGCACGTAGCGGCCAGGCTCATCAGGTTGGAGCTACGCGGGCCGAACGGCTAATCCAGCTATCGGACGCATTTCGGGTCAGTAGCGCCTGGCAGGTCCGCGGCGCACACATTATACTGGTCGATGACGTTTTGACCACTGGCGCTAGCTTTGAGGCAGCCACCAAAGTTCTTAAAGCGGCTGGCGCGGCCCAGGTTGATGCCATAGCCTTTGCCCGCGCTTAGTGTCTGACATTGTAGGCGCTGCATCGACTACCGAATTACCAGGGCACTTAGTTACTATGTGTTAACCACGTAGTAACTAAGTGCCCTCAAAAATCATCAAGCAAAACTCTGATCAAATTAAGACGCAAACGCTTGGAAAGATGACAATTAACTGCTATAATCACCTCTGTTATGGAAGGGTGTCCGAGTGGTCGAAGGAAACGGTCTTGAAAACCGTCGTGCCGGCAACGGTACCGTGGGTTCGAATCCCACCCCTTCCGCCAAACAAATTTGGAGAGGTACCCAAGCGGCTCAAGGGGACGGTTTGCTAAATCGTTAGGGGGGAGCAATCTCCCGCGAGGGTTCGAATCCCTCTCTCTCCGCCAAGCAAAAAGCACCCTGTTGGGGTGCTTTTTGCTTGCTGTGAGTAAGATACGAACCCGTACTGCGAAGCGGAGGGTTCGGCGCAGCAAGGCGAGCGCAGGAATTTATTCCGAGCACGCCACAGCGGAGAAGGACGAAGTCCGCTATCCTCTCCGCTTTTGTCTTGCCCTCCAGAGTACGGTACAATAACGCTTATGGCAGAAACAACTAATCAACCGGTCACTCCTGGCGCAGGCGCTTCGCCAAAGCCCGGCGATACGATCGTTCCAGCCGGTGCTCCTCGCCCGGCTGACCAGCGTGTTTCAGCGCTCGACGCACCGCAACCGCAACCGGTAGCGCAGCCAGCGGCAGCGCCGACGCCTCCACCGCAGCCAATCGCGCCACCAGCCCCAATCCCGACTCCAACGCCAGCACCACAGCCGGAGCCTACCCTAGACACGCACCCGGCCGCCGAAGACGACGGCTCGATTAGCTGGACAGCATCAGAATTTGTCGCCCACGAAAAATCAGCCAGCTGGTACGGCTCCCTAGCTGTAGTCGCTGTGTTCGGCGCTGGTTTGGTATATCTGCTCACCAAAGATGTTGTATCGAGTGCGGTGATACTTTTTAGCGCGCTCATCCTTGGGTTTTACGGCGCCCGCCAGCCTCGCCAACTGCAGTATCGAATTAGTGAGCACGGCATTAGCGTTGGACAAAAAAACTTTGCGTACGAAGAATTCCGATCGTTCACCGTCGCGCCGGACGGAGCTTTCTCGAGCATCATATTTAAGCCGCTCAAGCGTTTTGCTACGCTCACCACAATCTATTACGCTCCGGAAGACGAAGAGCAAATCGTCGACGTACTAGCCGATCGTTTGCCGTTCGAAGAGCACGCTCCCGACGCTGTCGACCGCCTGATGCGCCGCATTCGCTTCTAAGCCTAAGCTAAAGCTATAAAAAGTAACCGCCCAAGTGGACGGTTACGAAAAGGTGTAGGTTGTGATGGTAAAATTTAGCGACTAGCTTCAGCGTCGGCCGGAACGCTCTTTGCGGCTTAGCTTGCGCTCCATGCGGCTCAGGAAATCATGCTTGGCATGCTTGGTGTCCCACTTTTCAAATGAATCCATTAATTTCTCAGCTTCTTCGTTTGACATAGCGCGGTCTCCTTTTATGTTTGTACCGCTCATTATTAAGCTTATGGCTGCAGTAAATCTGTAAGGTATTTTACTCGCGGTGGATAAATGCTGCCCAGTGTGCTGTAATGACAGGTACGCTCTATCAAACAAAAGCTATGAACATCATCGAAAAATCTCTTACCAGTATTGATTCGCTCCAGAGGCGCTATCGCCTACCCGGCTTTATATACGCTGTTATTAAAAAATACGGTGAAGACAAAGTTGGCTACCAGGCGGCGCTGCTGACCTATTATGGCTTTCTGGCGCTCTTCCCACTCCTGCTCGTCCTGACGACTGTCGCCGGTATCGTGGCCACTAATCACCCCGGGCTCAAAGAGACGATTATCGATGGTATGACCAACTACTTCCCTGTTCTGGGCAGCCAGCTGACTGAACATGTGAATACTTTTCATCGAAGCGGTCTAGCGCTTATTGTCGGCATCCTGTTTGTTTTATACGGTACGCGAGGTGTGGTTGATGTCTTTCGCCACGGTGTTAATCATATCTGGCATGAACCAGACGAAGATAATCGCGGCTTCTTTAAAAATATCGTCAGAAGTTTTGGTATCATGTTCGTCGGTGGTTTTGGCCTGCTTGGCGCATCTATTATTGCCGGTTTCACGGCTGCGGCTGGGCATGGTGTGGGTTTCCGAATCTTGTCGTCAGTCATTAACTTGGTGATTCTGTTCGGGCTTTTCGTATTTTTAATAAATGTCAGCTTGCCACGTCACATCACCGTTAAGCATATACGCAAGGGTGCGGCCTCGGCTGCAATCGGGCTGGTTGTGCTGCAATCGTTGAGCGGCTACGTACTGACACGCGAACTGCGCAGCCTTGATGCTCTCTACAGCTACTTTGCTATCTCACTCGGTCTACTGTTCTGGATCTACTTACAGGCCCAGGTTCTCTACTACTCAATTACGATAGCTGCCGTTGATTCACAAAAATTATGGCCACGCAGCTTAACAGGTAAAGACGAAACTGCTGCCGATATGCGGGCTAAGAAGTAACTACCGCCTAGATAAGGTATTGGCGCCACCAGGCTTCGACACGTTGCTGTGACTTGGTCTGAGCTTTGGTCGGTTGCGTCAGGGACATAGCTTTCCTCCTCTGTCTTTCAAACTACCACCTATAGCTTAACCAAAACTGTCCAAAGCAGCTGTTAATATTCTTACAACGATAATCGAGGCCGTAAAAGCGTAACAAGTAAAAAATATAACTGCACAAACTGCATCGTTATCATAAGCTGGTTATGTTGCCCCAAAGCGCGGTACACATAATATTTAAGCTACAAGCTAAAGTGTTCGACGTGTTCCATTTGCTCGCCTCTTAACCTATTCTTGCAAGCGTCAGCGCCAGTGCTGCTAGAGGAGTTTGCAATGAATCTAGAAGAGTATTTTAAAAGGCTGCAAATGATGGCTGAACGCGACAAGAGGCGCAATAATAAGGATTATCAGCCTAAGCGCCCCGATGACATCAAGCCTGAGGAGCCAAAAATCTAGCTACAGCTCAGTAGCAGGAGGCCGAGGCATCACTGGTGGCATTATTGAATCTTGTCGATCGAGTTCGGCTTGTGGATTTAAGTCTTGTGCCGCTTCTCTACCCAGAGCCTCAGCAAGGAGCCTTAATCGCTCTGTTTCCCGTTCTTCTGAGCGTTGCAGTGCATCTTTGACGGGCTCCATGCGAGTAATTGGCTGAAGCCCAAACTGTTGCGTAGCGCGTGCATACTTGCGTGCAGCTAACTCATCTTTGCTTAGGCCACCTGAGCTATCGTTCGTCTCTTGTGTAGTCATCCTCTTTCCCCTTTCGTATTATTTGTGTAACACCATGGGTCTGTCTGTGTCGGTATGTGAGTCTATTATAAACTATTGCTACGCTTATCTAGTAAGGTTGTTCATGTAGCTTCTTATAAAAATACCCCTCCAGAGGAGAGGAATTTTTAATTGTGTAACATCGAGTCGGATCTCCGAACTATTTGATGCTTTCTCAGCGCTCTATTTCAATAGTCGTGCACTCAGGCATCAGCTCAAATCTTTGCCGGTTTGTGGGCTCAGGCGTAAGAATTACTAAGGAGCAACCAGTGTTGAGCATGCCTCGTCCTATTGATAATGCATAGTCCTGGCGAGCGCTAACTATGCTACCTCTTTGCACGGGGTTTTGCTCTGGCGTAGTCCACGACCCGGTGCCCTCAAGAATAACTTCTGCTGGGCCAACGACGCTTCCATCAGGGCTTGTTTGCTCTAGCATGCATCTTGGCGTATCTCCGGATTCGAGTACCGTAAAAGAATACCCATAAGCTTCGTCATCAACTCCAGCCGTTACTTTTATGATGTTGCCTTCGGTTAAGTCGGATAGATTTACAGATTCACCAGCCATTTACATCTCCCTGTAGCTGTTATTAGTACCTGAAGTATGTTTTAAGTATTTACTTATTGCAAGCATGAGCAAAAACAAAAAGCCTAGCACTAATCGAGAGGTTTTTATACTGCTTATGCATGGTGTAACATCGAGTCGGATTTCCGAACAGCACTGTTCAGCAATTAAAATACGATATAACGTACCACTACAAAATAGAAGACTACATTAATCAAAATCCACGCTAAAGACACACCTATAGAAATTTTGGCTAAAAATTTACCCCTCTCGCCTGTTCGATTTATCTCTTTCAAAGCCATTACGCCTAGCACTGGTGATGCGAGCGGGAATATAGCCAGCAATATGACAGATACTTTTGCAAGCGTATTGTATTTCTCTTGCAGAGACGGTGGCGCACCTACACTGGGCGAGCTAGCAGACAGGTCATCAACAATATTCAAAGGTGTGATTGCTGCTAATGGCTGACCATCTACAACAATCACCGGCCGGTCGGGTTGGTCTTTATTTCCTTCCATAAAAGAATTGTACCATTGCAAAATAAAAAGTCCCTCCCGAGGAGAGACTTTCTTATACTGCTTATGCTTGGTGTGACATCGAGTCGGATTTCCAAACTTTAAACACTAGTCTCCGAGCTTAACTATAGCGTCGGCTGTCTTGCCGATCATTCCCTCAGAGCCAAACGTGCGAGGATCTGGGCATGTGTCAGATTCACAGCTAACAGTTATAACATCACCAGCCCAGCCTGGGTCTCCAGGGAAAATGCCATGCATCTGGTCTATGGGCGCAAGAGTGCCAAATACTGTTCGTACGCATATTGCACTGAGTTGGCAACCGGCATTTGCGCAGGATGCTTTCTTTTCGGCGACTATACTCTCGCAGAGCTCGACCAGGGTTTTGCCAAGTCTTGCTTCAATATCAGGTTTTTCGTCATCGCCTAAAAACGCTTCCACTGAGCGCCGTATTGGTATTGGATGTACTTGGCCTGTGCGGCGGAAAAAAGAACGCATGTGTGCATTATTGTATCTTTTAAACGTAGTTGCAAGCATGAGCAAAGTGTGGCCGACAGGATAGCGCTTCCCTCGCTGGCGCTCGTCGCTTCTCCGCGGCGGCATTTGCCGCCGCTACGCCAACTCTTCGTATAATCCGGTAGAACGCAGCCAAATAATTTATACTCAGCTCGATATCAAGTTTCGGAGACGCGCGCTTCAACGGGATCAATTCGGCTAAACCATGCCGTAAATTTCATGTTGTAGTCCACGAAAGATTCAACAATATCAGTTTTGTCCTCTTCTACGAGCCGCTCAACCTCTTCTTTATTGTTCGCTTCATCGTATTTTAGGCCCGTATCAGGGTCGGTATACTCAAGCCAGCGCCAAACAGCAGCTTCTCCCTCTAACTTGACTTGCACGTCTGGGGACAATTGGATTGTCAGCGCAACTGAGCTGTCCATTTCGTGAACATCGTCGCTGTCTTCAATCGGCATGACATGAAAGCACCATTCTCGCATAAACACGCCTATTTCGCTACCGGCCGCCATTTTTGTAATCGCTTCTGGCGACACAGCTACGCGTTCCCAGGTTTTAACCTCGGCACTACGTAGATATCGTGTCCAGTTCGTATTATCAACACCAAATAATGCGCAAAGCTCATTAATTTCTTTGGTCATGTCTGCCGTGCGTTCTTCTGGGCGTACGTCTTGAGCCTGAAATGACATAAGCTCTACTTCAGACCCATAACTAGGCGCACGATCTGCTTTTGCTTCCAGCGCTTCACGCGTGTAGCCCTGCCATAGCTTGTGTATACTTTCTCCGACAGCATCTGTTCCGGCTGGTGATCGTTCACTCATATGCTCATTATCTCTCATTGAGTTCACCGTGCAAGCATGAGCAAAATGTGTACCCGACAGGATAGCGCTTCCCTCACTTCGTTCGTCGCTTCTTCGCAACAGCGAAGCTGTTGCTACGCCGAACCTGTTCGTATAATCCGGTAGCGCAGGCCAAATAAAAAAGCCCACCTTTGGTGAGCTATTTTATTTGGTGTAACATCGAGTCGGATTTCCGAACTATTGTTGCCCAAGTGTTTTAGCAAAAAGGATATCGTCGCCAGCTCCAAGGCCGTATAAATCGGTTACACCGGCCGGTGCGTATCTGTGTCTAACCAAAAAGTCTACCATTCCCGTGTTAGTTGCTTTAGTATCTACTACTACGCTAGTGCATTCAGGATAGTCGCTATTAAGGGCTTCCACCTCGGCATTTTTTAGTAAAAAACTGCCAACATATCTACCTCTTTGATCTGGAGATACGGATATATTTTTGATCTCGACAGTATTGTGACGGGTGCGATGCTTTTGATACAGAACTACCCCAACGGGAACTGCACCAGCATAAGCCAGCATAGCCCGTTTTTGTTGTGTGCCTAACTCCGATTCTACTTTCTCCAACCAATAATAGTAGTCGGGATAATCTGACTCAGGCACCCAAAGTCGTGGCTTTTCTAAAACACCAATAATATTACCAACATCACTCATACGATGTTCGTTTGTAAATTGAAAGTTTGCCATATAGATAATACTGACTTAAATAGGTTGGATTGCAAGCACAAGCAAAACAAAAAACCTAGCTTTCGCTAGGATTCTTATTTTGGTGTAACATCGAGTCGGATTTCCGAATCATAACCTCATGATTGGCGGGCTGAGGAGAAGGAGCTTTGAAAACTATTTTGCTGTTCGAGCAACCATCACGTTATAACCGTCTGCTGATTTTGTGACAGTCTGAAAGCCAATTTTTTCATACAGTGACTTAGCTCGTTTGTTACTCTCGTTCACTTGGAGTGATAAGTCTTCTCCTCTAGCTGAGGCACCTTCCAACAAGGCCAGCATCAGTCTTTCCCCTATTCGCCTACCACGCGCTTGAGGTATTAATGCTATCGACAATTCATTTGTTGGTATATCGGCATCCAGTTCCTTGCGAGGATAATTACGGTACCAAGCGGCACCTAATGGTTCACCGCTTTTATTCTCCGCGATCAAGCCAAAATCACCTTCATGATTTGGCCAATCACGAGTGTATAACTGAAACCAATCTAGTCGTCGTGCCTCTTCAAATGAAGGTCTTTCTCCTAATTCTTCTGGGAAAGCGGCTTCGTAGCACATCTGTTCTACAAAAGGTAAATCCTCTTCGGTCGCTTGCCTAATACTAGCTGTTTCTATTTGTGAAAACATACTACTACACTAGCACATAATTGGCGTTTTGTCCACTCGGCGTGCCCTACCGTGAGAAAACGGAACTAATCTTTGACAAACAAAAAGCCCCTCGCAACGAAGGGACTTCAATAGTGCTTATGCATGGTGTAACATTGAGTCGAATTTCCGAACTATAACCGCATAATATGCGTATAGCGATAGATTAAATCTGGAACTATTTCCAGGAACTGAGTTCAGTCTAGTGGTTTTGAAAATGCCTCTACTAAACCCCTTATAAACTCTATGTCCGTCGAAGGCAGGGGTTCTACCGTGGTTGCTGCCTCCCAAAGTACGCTTCCTGGAGGTGATCCAGGTTCTGTCTGGCTTACAGCGCTCGCAACCGCTTCCAGCGCCGCGGTAGGAATAATAAAGGTTTCTTGGCGTAGAAACTGCTTTGCTTCCTTTCGCTCTTCCTTACTCCACTCTAGCCATTCAGCTACTGACCAAGGGGTATTTTGTCGTGTATAGCGAGAACTCTCATGACCCACGCCAAGCGCAACTCCACTATCCCATTTCTCATCTCTAATCTCTATGGTTAAATCGGGGTCTTCTACACTTCTATTGTCTACCCAGCCAATTCTTACAACTATGCCGTCACCGATAAAATAATCATCGGGCATATTATGCCTATGTGATGACGCCCTATCAAATACGTCAAAAACTCGTTTGTTTTTAGACTCACCAGATGGTGGTGTTTCTGGGCCTTCAATCATAGAAAAATTCTAAAACTAAAGTAGTAATTAGTCAATGTGGCCGTGCCAAATCTAGCCTGAAACGCATGGTTGTACCCGACAGGATAGCGCTTCCCTCACTTCGTTCGTCGCTTCTCCGCAACAGCTTTGCTGTTGCTACGCCGAACTCTTCGTATAATCCCGTAGAGCAAGCCAAATAAAAAAGCCGAGCTTTCGCTCGGCTTTTTTATTTGGTGTACCCGACAGGATTCGAACCTACGACCTTCGGCTCCGCAAGCCGACGCTCTATCCAGCTGAGCTACGGGTACAAACTGTTTGCGCAACAGGGGTCATTGTAGCACGTTCTAGAGATAAAAG
>JAQBRQ010000040.1 GCA_028286385.1 Candidatus Saccharimonadota bacterium | reverse complement strand
CGGCGAAAGCCGATCCAAAAAACAATCATACGTTTTTTAACAGACAACCCTCTGGGATTCTTCTATATTGCCAATGTTGAGGAGTGATGTTATGGAAAAGCCAGTTGGATTTATTGGAATGGGGACTATGGGGAGCCGAATGGCTACACAGCTGCTTAGCGCGGGCCACAATGTAACGGTATTTAATAGAGACAAAGAAAAAGTTCAGCCCTTAGTGCAACAAGGAGCGGAGGCTGCAGATGATATTCCAGACCTCGTTAGTGCGTTGGGTTATATCTGTATCTCGGTTTCAAATGATGAAGCTATCAAGGACGTGGTGAGCCAAATATTGGAGGTCGAATGCGAGGATAAGGTAGTTATTAGCCTCAGCACTATTTCCCCCGACACAGCCGAGGAGTTAGCCGAAGACATTTCAGACAAAAAAGCTCATTTTCTTGATGCGCCTGTTTCTGGGAGTGCCCCTCAAGCTGAGTCGGCCCAGTTGGTTGTGTTAGTTGGGGGCGAAGAGCCGATATTTAATGATGCTAAGCCAATCTTTAATGCCATTGGCAAGGATGTTTACTACTTGGGACCTGCGGGCAATGGATCGCGCATGAAACTGGTCCTTAATACGCTCCTAGGCTTGGGCGCTCAAGCACTGGCAGAATCACTACTTTTGGGTCAAAGAATGGGCATGAGTAAGGACAAAATGGTCGAGGTGCTCGATGATACGGCCGTAGTATCGCCATCGCAAAAAGCAAAGATGCAAAACGCTCTAGCCAACGACTACGCGGTGGCCTTTTCTCTCGCCAATATGTATAAAGATTACGGCCTTATTTTGGAGCAAGCTCGTAATACACATACTCCCATGCCTGCAACCGCAGCAGCACAACAGGTGAGCGCTATCGGTATGGCGCGCCAGCTAGATGCGGACTTTGCAGTGGTCATCAGAGTGCTAGAGCAAATTACTGATACGTAGCAGCATAAGGAGAAAGGAATCATATGAAATTAGCAATCAAACTCAATCCACCCAACATCGGTAGCATAGTAGCCCTGTCGGTGTTTAGTGTAGCGCTCGTCGGAGGCGTGGGCTCTCGGGTCGCGACTGCCGCGGCTAACACCACGCCATATACGCCAACAGCAGAGTGTACCACGCAGCTTTTACAGGTTAATGGCTTCAAAGACGATCTGGCACGCTTCAAGAGCAACCATTACGTACTGCCGACCAATCTTTCAAACTATGAACAGGAAGCGATGACGCATTCAGACGGACAAGCACGCTTAACCTACACCGGTACTGGAGTAGTACCGAGCTATGCAGACGGCAAGCCCGTGCAGGTAGCGCGGCTTAACTACGCGTTGGTTCTGCAGCGCCATGAGGGTGCTATTGGTGTTCTTCAAACGAAGAAGTCCCTTAATACGCAAGACTACGCAGCAGCGATCGCAAGACTTAAGGTATCAATTGTTTCCGCAGTAGCTCAAATCGATGCGCTATCGCAGAACTGGACTACCAATAATGCAAGTTGTGCTAATCCTGTAGCGGCCAAGAAAACTAGTGAATTGGCCCAAGAACGAGCTAGGGAGCTCAATTTAGCCACTCAGACTCGAAGCGGCGTGGAGACAAACTCCACAAACGCTAGCAAAGCCTACTCCACGACAGCTAAAACTTTCGATCAAGCTAAATAATCCTATACGTTAGCTCCCACTATTCTTCCGCAGCTCAGCCAAGTTCGTGAAGTGAGTTAGCTACGACATTGACTGGATTAGGCCAGGCGAGCTGACCATCAGCCCCAAAGTAATCACCAGTATTTACATGCTCAAACGTAATATTAGGGTTGGACGTGCAAGATGGGGAATGCTCGGGTGCAATAATGCGTACCCCAAAATGAACATTCCCGGCACCGATAGCTAGTTTGAGAGCAAATTGCCCAGTACGGTTTGGCTTGACCATCTTGCTGAGATGCCAGTCAGCGCCATGCTCTGCAGGATTCTCGTAAGCAGCTTGGATGCCATACGCATCGTGTGGTAGCTGACCCTTTGCTATGACCCCTGTTGTATGTATGCCAGTATCCGTCATAAGTAGTGTATTGGTGCCAGGGTCACCGTACTTTTTACTAACAGTAATAGGTGAAGCACAACTAGACTTGGGTACATCGTAGGTGCGATTGTTGCCATACCCATCAACCTCCAAATAGGCTGTTGCTCCGAGAAAAATTGCCACACCAGATGATATGAAAGGATGACGTTTCGATTTTTCGATAAATCCTTGTAATTTCATTTACTTTATTATATCACGCAACGAGACTGTTACGTGGAGCTACCCGAACCCCACTAGCGCGGCTATCCATTTTGAGGTAAGGAGAGTGGTATACTTATACTTGAGTGAGTAAATAAGTCAACGAAGATGAAAGACGACAAAAACCTGTTCCAGCGGTGGTTCCAGACAGAAGTGAGCCTTGAAGAGTTGCCTAGCGGTGAACCGCCCGAGCCAACGATTACAGATACGGAGCCTACTAAACCGTCGCGCCGCCGTGTAAAACTTTATGTCGCCGGTGCTGTCGCCGCCTTGAGTGTAATCGCTGTCGGTTGGCTGTTGAGTTCAGTTTATCTATCAAAAATTATGGTAGCCGGCGTGGCCATCCCGGCACGCTCTTCGGATACGTCCCTAGCATCAACGCTTAATACACGAGCGACCACCTATAGGCTCGCGGTAGCCTATCCAAACGGCACAAAAAAGCAGTATCCACTCAGCCAGCTGGGATTCACGCTGGACAAGAATGCGTCAGTACAGGCTACGCGGCATCAGCAGCACAAATTCGCCCAGCGCTTAAAGTGGTGGCAACCCGTGCCAGCCTCAGTTGTGATGAAGACCAATAAAGCGGCGCTCAATAATTTTATTGCTACTGAAGCCAACGTAACTGTTCAGCCCTCTCGGGACGCCGTCCTTTCAATCGAGAAGGGCGAAATTCGTATAACAGATGCAGTAGCCGGTAAACAGTACGGCCTGGCCCAGCCCCAAAAGACTATTCTGGCGTCGGCACATAGTTTAAAATCGGGAACTATCAAACTCAAAACTCTTACGGTAAACCCGGCCCTGACGGCCAGTCTCTTGGAGCCTTATAAGGCTCGCTTAGATAAAACAATCAATCAGCCGATTAGTTTTACGGTTGGAGATAAAACCATCACGCCATCACCGGCGGATATCGCCAGCTGGCTGGAAATTACGCCAGACGATAAGTCCAAAAAAGTAGACATTACGGTTAACAGCGGCAAAGTCCAGGAATACATCAACGATGCTGCTGCAGCCTATGTTTACCCGGCGAAGGCACAGATCGAAACGAAACAGACAGACGGCACGACGCGAGTGCTGGTGGCCGGCGTGGACGGGGCCGATGTGACCAATAAGTCTGATGCGGCAGCTACGGTCGCTAAAACGCTCCTGGACGGCAAGGGCATAGGCCTTCCATTATCTGTTAGCTATGAGTCATTCCAGACTATTACAACCGGCTCTTATGACAAATGGATCGAGGTAGACCTAACTCATAAGCGTATGTATGCCTACGAAAAAGATAATCTCGTTAAGACAGAACTAGTCACAGCCGGGGCGCCGAGTACGCCAACGGTAACTGGTCAGTACGCAATCTATGCCAAATACGATCAGCAAGATATGCGCGGCAATAACGTTGATGGCAGCCGTTATTTTCAGCCCAACGTGCGCTGGATCAACTATTTTTACAAAGACTACGCCGTACATGGTAACTACTGGCGGCCACTGAGCTATTTCGGCAATGTTAACAGTTCACATGGCTGTGTGAGCTTGGTCGATAGCGAAGCTGAGTGGATGTACAGCTGGGCACCAATTGGTACGCCAGTCGTCGTCCATAAGTAGATCATTTGTTATATGCCTTGACAGGTATATTCACTTTGGAGTATATTCTGACTATGGATACAATGACATTAAGCGCTCTCGCCGAGCCTAATCGTATGCGGATCGTCGAGCTGTTGCGCGACAGGCCTCACAATGTGAGTGAAATCGCCAATCAGTTGTGGCTGCGCCAACCACAAGTGTCCAAGCACCTCCGGGTGTTACATGAAGCAGGGCTAGTGGATGTCCATCCAGCTGCCCAGCAACGCATCTATCAACTGCAGGCTAAACCGTTCGAGGAACTCGATTGCTGGTTAGAAACATTCAAGCGCGTACGGGAGACGCGCATAGACAGCCTAGACAACTATTTGCGGGAATTAAAGAATTAAAAAGGGGACAATATGCAGGGAATAACAACATTTTTAACGTTTCAGAGCAGGGGTAAAGAAGCAGTAGAGCTTTACGTATCAATCTTCAAAAACTCTAAGATTAACAGCTCTATGGTTATGCCAGGTGGCGATCAATTGCTTCATGCGTCATTCACGCTTGATGGTAAAGAATTTATGGCGATGGACGGCGGCCCGACATTTGAGTTTGGAGAAGGCACATCACTATTTGTAACCTGCGATACGCAAGAAGAAGTAGATTACCTCTGGGATGAGCTGACCGCCGATGGTGGCGCGCCTGGCAGGTGCGGCTGGCTCAAAGACAAGTTCGGCGTTTCGTGGCAAATTATTCCCACCGCTCTGGGTAAACTGATGAGCGACCCTGATCCCGAGAAATCACAAAGGGTCATGCAAGCCATGCTGAAAATGAACAAGATTGACATCAAAGGTTTAGAGCAAGCCTATGAGCAGCGATAATCCCGGCTCGACTCTCGCCTAAGTCTTAGTGCATTTACGCTGCTAGCTTTCTTGCAGCACGGATAGTATGTTCCCAGCCGGATCCTTGAACCAGGCTATGTCTGGGCCGCGATTGCTGGAAAGGCCTCTAGCGATGCCTTTTTCGTCGGTCATGTTTTCGTACTGTTCGAAGGTGACACCTTTGCTGGTCAATGCATCGACCGCCTGGTCAATATCGTCAACCTGGAAATTGAGGATGGTGTAGGTTGCAGGCGTGTGGTCGTCTTTAGGGTAAACAAAGACGCCGCTTCCCCCGGAAATTTTTAGGAATAGACCGGCAGGATTCTCTTCTACCTCAAGCCCAAGTGTTTGGCCGTAAAACTCTTTTGCCGCCGTCAGATCGTTGACCGAAAAACCGCTGAATGCCTTGGTGTCTTTGAACATAGTCTGCCTCCTCTTTAGTTGCTTCTAGTATACTCCACATGATTTATAGTAGATATCTCTTGACAAGCTTATGTTTACTGCGATAATAAACGATAGACTAAAGTATAGTAATAAAAAAACAAAATAGGAACCACATGAAATTTACCATCAAACTCAACCCAGCCAGCATCGGCAATCTAGTAGCTCTGTCAGTATTTAGTGTAGCGCTTGTCGGAGGCGTGGGCTCCCAGGTCGCGAGTGCCGCTACTGCTAGTACCGGCGGTGCCGAAGCTAAAACCAAGCCATACACACCAACACCAGCGTGTATCAAGCAGCTTTCACAGGTTAACGGCTACAAGGATGATCTTGCACGCTTCAAGAGCAATCATTACGTGTTGCCGACTGACCTTTCGAACTATGAGCAGAAGCCAATGAAACAATCAGACGGTAAGACAATACTACCAACTTACACTGGTGTTGGAACAGTACCGAGCTATGTGGACGGTAAGCTCGTGCAAGTAAAGCGAGTTAACTACCCGTTGATCCTGCAACGTCATGAGGGTGCCATCGGTGCTATCCAAGCTAAGAAATCTGTTAACACTCAAGTGTATGCAGCAACGATTGCTAATCTTAAGGCATCAATCGGTGCCGCAGCAACTCAAATCGATACGCTATCGCAGAACTGGACTACCGACAATGCAAATTGTGCTAACCCAGTAGAGGCTAAGAAAACTAGAGAGCTGTCCCAGAAACGAACCATACAGCTCAAATTAGTCACTAAGGTCCGAGCTGGTGTTGATAAAGATTCCAAAAACGCCAGCAAAGCTTACTCCGCGGCAGCCAGGGCTTTCGCTAAAGCTAAATCCTAAACGTTAGCTCCCACTATTTTCCCGATCGCGTGGGTCACGGCCATTGCTAGAATACCGCCGAGAACAACGCGCAATGTTGCTCTGGTTTTACTAGCGCCACTAATCTTAGCGCTCAGCACGCCAGTTAATGTTAGGGCTAGAATGACTGCCACAAAAGTCACCGGTACTCTCAGGCTTACTGAGGCTACAACAATGGCTATCAACGGTATGATTGCGCCTGCAAAAAAGGATATTGCGGAAGCAATAGCGGCTTGCCAGGGATTTGTTAAATCATTTGGGTTAATGTTCAGTTCTGCATCTATGTGAGCAGCAAAGGCATCTTTGGCGGTGAGCTCACGAGCTACTACCCGAGCCGTTTTTTTGGTCAGACCTTTGCCAGCGTATATTTGCTCCAGCTCCTCTAACTCTTCTTTAGGATATTCCCGGAGTTCACTTTTTTCTTTGTCAAGTAAGGCTCTCTCTGTATCCCTTTGGCTGCTAACTGACACGAATTCTCCGGCGGCCATCGACAAAGCACCAGCGGTCAAGCCAGCGACCCCTGAGGTGAAAATTATTGATTTTGAGCTAGAAGCGCCAGCTACGCCCACAACAATACCTGCGACCGAAACAATGCCATCATTGGCACCCAAAACGGCGGCCCGCAATGAATTTAACCGTGAGGTTAGTTTATCGTTATGTGGTTCGGGGTGAGTTGCTGCCATACATATATTTTATCCCCAACCCTCCGCTTTGACGAATCTTGTACGGTGTAACTATCAAAACTAGTAGCCTTAGGAACGGCAGTCCTTGCAGTAACCGTCGACTTCAAATTGATGTCTGCGTGGCTCAAAGCCAAACTTGGCGCTAACTTCTTTAATGAAGTCATCAATGTGTTTTTCGTCTTCAATATCTATAACTCGACCACATTTTAAGCAACTCAAGTGGTGGTGATGGCCTACAAATTCATCTGAGAGTTCCAGCTTATACTTCCAGCCTATGTGGACTCTGTGTATTAATCCAATCTTTTCAAATACACCCACATTCCGGTATACGCTTACCCGGTCAACCACACCTTGAGCTTTTACTAAGATTTCACGTATTGTTTGCGGCTCTGCGCTGACTAGAAGTTTAAAGGTTGCCTCACGCGCCTTGGTTACCTGGTAGCCATGCTCCGCAAGTCTTTTCTTAAATAGGGTTAAGTCGTCTGCTGTCATGTTTCAACTTTACTCCAATTTGCAACATAATTGCAAATTGAAATGATCTTGATCTATGATGGTTGTATGACAGAAGTTATTACACAAGTTAGAGCGGAAGACGCAATCGCTAATACAAACGCTTTCTTAGGTGCTGAGCGAGGGGCTACCTTAGATGGTGCTTTTGCAGGCAGGCAGATTGCTGAGCGTGTTAGTTCGGTGCAACAAAGAGCCGAAGATTTGCTAGTGTCAGTTCCGCACCCGAAACTGGACGGCTTATATGTCCCACTAAGCAAACACAATGCAAATCGCTTTAGTGAAGCTGCAACGGTCTTGCTAGGCCATCTTGTGCTGGTACCGTCCGTATTGGTTGAAAAAGACACCTCTGTTTTTTACCCTGCGGTGGTTAGTGAAGACGGCTTGAAAACTGACGTTCTGAGGCTGCATGTCCTTAAGCAGCAGTACCGTCAACAGATACGTTATGGCGCATCAATGATCTTATCGGCAGCCGGACAATCAGAGACTAAAGGCATCGGCGAACACGGTCGCAAGGCTGGTGATGGAGTTGAAGCAGAGCATTTTGCAACCTTGCTTGCAGCAGGCAGCGATCAAAATGTTCAAGCTGCATGGCAAGCTGGTCAGCACATCAATCATGCGTGGCGTAATCAACAAGGTAATTCAGTGACCTCAGAGGTATCAAAGAGGCTGTTCGGCCAAGAAATACCGCAGGAGACTATTACCATTACACGGCAGCAAATTGAAACAGGCAAAGCTATGTTGTTCTGGCACGAGGGTATGCGTGACGAGCAAAGCGGTAAGCCCGAAACGGCTGTGAGAGACAACGCTCTAGTAGTCATTCAGGGTTTGGGCTATGAGGCTTTACGAACTAGCAACCCAAATGGCATTGATGATGTAAAAAGGATGATAGCGTGAACACCCTAGAACAAGCACCAGATTTTGGTATGGATATGTTTGGTATGGATGACGGTTTTGATATAAATGCAGCCTTTCAAGGTGCTACGCAAGACGTTATATCAGACACCGAATTGGCTCTTGAGGAAAAGGTGCGGCGTATGGAAGTTATCGTTAGCGAGGGCACAAGTGAAGTGTACCGTGACTTTGTGGACCTTCGAGCGCTGGCTGCCCAAATGTCACATGACCACATGCTGTGTCAGGCTGCGCAAGGCAGCGAAGCGCTATCCAGTTTTATGGATGGCCATAGTTCAGATGATGGCCATAATCACGGCGATAGCTCGCATGACGAGCACAGTCATAAAAATGACGATGATGAGATTGACCCTAAGACTGGCACGAAGAAAAAGAAAAAGCGTGGCTGGTTTGGAGTCAGCGCCTAAAAATAGGGTTACTTTGTTGGCCTAATCGACGGTGCTAGAACTATAATTAGGAAAAACAATATCCGCGCATTATAATCAGTAGCAATATGGATACAGATCAATACAGTTCTTGGTCAAAAATAGTTATCGTCGAAGACGAAGCCAGCTTGGCCGATATTTACAAGACTAGGCTTGAGCTGCTCGGCTATGTATGTTTTGTAGCACACGATGGTCTCGAAGCCCTCACGCTGATCGAAAAGGAGCGCCCGAGTTTAGTGCTGCTGGATATCATGCTGCCAAAGCTGGCCGGCGACCAAATCCTAAAGGTTATACGCGCAACTGACTGGGGTAAGGATATCAAAGTATTAATTATTTCAAATCTGAACGAAGTTGACGCGCCAGAAGGCATCCGCGCCCAGGGGATTGAGGGCTACGCAGTAAAAGCCAATTTATCTAACGACCAACTCGACCAACTCGTCGACAGAATACTTAAGCCTACCGATCAGGTAGAAGACGTGTCGCTAGAGAGCCCCTCCGCACCGGTGACTACAAGCTAGTTTTCTTCCAAAAAATATAGCGCAGGGCATTGATAAATAATAAAATCATGGTAGAATTAGTATTAATTTACTATGGCCAGCCCAGAAGACCTTTTTAAACCATCTGTAGGATACGTCCACGACATTCAGATTTTTGATGCCGCACCAAGGGAAGAGCGCGACGCGGTTGACCGGCTTATGGACTTACAGCAGCAAGCCTTTCGAGCGGATCGTTTAGGTAATTACGGTCAATTTGGGTCGCTTGCAATGCAGATGTCGCATATAGAGCGTTCAATCGGTAATCATTCAGAAGCGGCTGCATACGCAGATGAGGCAGCAGAAGTGTTTGAGCAAGGTGGTCGCACGGGAGATGCAATTGCTGCTCGCTCCACACTCGCAAAAGAATACCGTACTCTGTATAGTCCTGATTTAGCACTAGCATCACTTCAAGATGTTCTTTCGCTCAGAACAATATTATCCGGAAGTACCATCGACTCGAAAGCACGACTTCTGGATGCTGACATACAGCCTGTGCTTCGACTTTTAGACAGTTTTTCATGCACCTACCTTAGCTCAGGCTTTGTCGGTAGAGAAACTAGTGACAACGATTATCCAGCTGTACATCTGCCAAACAAAAGTCCACGTCCATCGAGAGATGCAGTAGAGGAATTGGTTAATTCTCTTGATCAGCTTTTGGAAATCCCGACATCAATGACGAGTAGAGCGGCTCTCATGCCACTACTTTATCTGAGCTTGGCTTACAAACGGATGAGCCATCGGCGCTTTGGGCTAAATAAAGTTGATAGGAAGATTGCTAAAAGCAAAGCCGAATCACTTGGCTCACTGGGTTTCAAAATTGGAATAATTAAAAACCCTCAAGCCACGAAACTATTCGATGAACGGCGTGGTATGACCGTAAATGATATTCTTCAAGACCAATAGTAAATAAAAAGACACCAACCTGCGCTAATATTACTTTTATATGTTGGGCATCATCGACGAGGTTAGATCTCCAAAGATATAGCTGCTAGAATTGATAGTAATCAGTTAATAAGGAGTTGCGCATGACCATCCAAGAATTATTCATACGATCAAACGAAGAACTTAAAAAAGTCATTGACCAGATTACGGATCAACAATGGGACATAGTCATGCCTGCTGGCATTACTAGCAAACCGGCTACGTTACATGAATCAGTTAACTACCACAGTTACGATGATGCTTGGGTGCCTGATGTGTTGGACGGTAAGACGAAAGCCGAGGTCGGCGACA
>JAQBRQ010000031.1 GCA_028286385.1 Candidatus Saccharimonadota bacterium | reverse complement strand
GGGCGATGATCTGGCCATTATCGACGCTCAGTGTGTCGGCACGCGGAATACCCTGTTCGATAGCGATATCGATGTGGTATTTCTTGGCCGTGAAGTCACCGTAAATCGGGATGAAGAACTTCGGCTGGGTCATGGTTATCATGTCAGCATATTCGTCGCGGCTGGCGTGGCCGGATACGTGGAGTGGTCCAATGCCATCGACTTCACGCGTTTCATGGCGGAAGACGTGGACGTTCTTCTTGAGTAAATCGTCGACCATGGTGCGGATTTTGGCATCGTTACCACTGTAAGGGATTGGCGTGCTGGAGAGAATGACGGTGTCTTGCTCTTTGAGTTTCACGTGGCGGTGCTCGCCGTTACTCATGCGCTGCAAGGCGCTCGAAGGCTCACCCTGCGAACCGGTACAGACCACAACTAGGTCGGTGTCTTTCATGGTGCCGGCTGAAGCGATTGGCACGAACGTTCCTTTTGGAATACGGACGAAGCCGTGGCGAACGGCCATTTCGAGCGTACTGACCATGCTGCGGCCATCCATAGCCACTTTTTTACCACTGTGGACAGCGGCGTTGATGATCATCTGGACGCGGTTCATGTTCGTCGAGAATAGACCGACAAAGATGCGGCCTGGCGCGTTTTCCATGATGTCCTTAAAGCTTTGCTCGATAGATGACTCGGATGGTGTGCGGCCGGAACGTTCGGTGGTGGTCGACTCACTTAAAAGTGCCAAGACACCCTCGCGGCCAAGTTCCTCTAAGCGCTCAATGTCGCTGCGTTCGTGGTCGAGCGGGTTTGGATCAAGGCGGAAATCACCGGTGTTAATGATGCGTCCGACAGGCGTATCGAGTACGATGACGGTTGAGCCCGGTATAGAGTGCGTAATACGAACCAGTTCCACGAAGAATTCGCCGATTTTGAGGCGTTCGTGAGTGTTTTCGTTCATGGTTACAGTTTTAAGCTCGAAACCGTCGGGCATTGGCAGACCGAAGTTGTTAAAGATTTCTTCAACGCGGCCAATAGTAAACTTACTGCCGTAAATTGGGGCTGGGAATAGCGGCACGATGTGCGGCAAACCACCAATGTGGTCGAGGTGACCATGGGTGATGATGTAGGCACGCAATTTATGGCGAATCTGCTCCAAGTAGGTTGTATCGGCGATGCCGTAGTTGATTCCGGGCAAGTCGACACCAAGGTCGTTACCGCAATCGAGGATGACGGCGTCGTTAATATATTCAACGAGGATCATGTTCTTTGAGCCACCGCCGTCCATACCGCCGAGACCGATGACTTTAAGGCGCGGCTTGTCGTCAATGACGTTAGCCCGTGGCGCTTTGTTGCCGCTGTTATCGGCAGCGGTTAGGTACTGGTTGGCGATGCGCTGGGCATCCTGCTGTGAGCGCCTTTGGGCGCGAACAGCCTGGCCGCGAGAAGTAGTAAGGCTACTGGTCATTGGTTGGCTGGAGCGCTGGCTACCGCCGCGTCCGCGACCACCACGGCGTTGACCGCCCTGTTGACCGCCCTCGCGTTGCGGGCGATTCTGATCGCCAGCTGGCTTTTGAGGTTGAGGAGCATCGCCACCGTTATTTTTTGGTGGTTGGCTTGGGGTTGGGTTGTTATTGTTGTTTGGTTCCATAGATTCCTTTCTAGTGATTCTAAAGATTATGTAATTTTCTTAATGATTGATGGGATGAGCGCGAAATCGTCGATTAATGTCTGTCGTTGCGCTCCGTTATATAGGGCAGCTGCCGGATGGTACAGTGGCATAATTACCACCTCAAGTGTATCTTCCGAGTTTTCCTTTAAACTCAAGCGTACACGCTTGGGCTGTCCATGGGCCTTACTGATTTGCAAGTCCGGCAAGAAACAATTCATACTGTGCCGCCCGAGGGTCACGATGACTTTGGGCTGAATTATTTCTAGCTGGCTCTGTAAATACGGTAAAAATGCTTTCTTTTCTTCGGGTTTCGGGTCGCGGTTATCTGGTGGACGATATTTGACGATGTTGGTGATATAAACGTCTTCGCGCTGCATGCCTATCATCTCAAGCATTTCGTTCAGGAATTTACCTGAAGCGCCTACAAATGGTTTGCCTTGCAAGTCTTCGTTTTTACCAGGCGCTTCTCCAATGAGCACCACCGCTGCATCTATTTTACCATCTCCGAATACCAACTGGGTAGCCGATTCTGCCAATTCCGGTGTAACCTTGTCATCAATGATGCTTTGCTTAAGGTCGTCGAGTCTTTGTTGCTTTGTTGCCATGCAATACCTTTCCGACAAGTTTTAAGAAGTTTTGCAGCGCCCCAACCAAGAAGACTAGTGTTAGGAAATAGTAAAAGAAGCTGCCTCGGTCGATGGCCAGGCTTACAAAACCATAAGCAATGGCAAGCTCGACAAGCCCAAATAACAGATGGCCCGTCTTGGTTTTGTGGAATTTGTCGAGCTGCTTAAGCATTTATTCCTTGCCCTGCTCTTTTAGGCGAACACGCAATTGTCTGGCGAAGTCGACACTATAAAACGCCGTGAAGCCGATAACAAACACCGACCAGATGATGCCCAGCACATTCATATTGGCGCCGTCTATAATCAGCTCCAAGACAGAAGTTATGCAGAGCACTGGCGCTATGATTGCACCCACCCACAGCGCTGCGGTTGGCAGCTGCTGTTTGCGTTCTATGGTAAACTTCTTGTCGCTTTTCTTCATGCTACTTCTCGTTAAGTTCGCGTGCTGCGGCTCTCATGCTCAATTGCAGGCGGCCACGCTCATCTATGGCTAATAGTTTGACGGTGACTTTATCACCTTCTTTAACGACGTCGCTGGTCTTTTCGACGCGGTCTTCGGACAGCTCGCTAATGTGGACCAAGCCGTCTTTGCCGGGCATGATCTGGACGAACGCACCGAAGTCCATGACGCTCATAACCGGACGGTCGTGGTAGATAGTACCGACTTCTGGGTCTTCGGTAATGTCGCGGATGGCCTGCTTGGCGGCGGCGATTGATTCACCGTTCGGGCTGGCGATCATGATAGTACCGTCGTCTTTAATGTCGATATCGGCGCCGGTTTCGGCGGTGATGCGCTGGATAGTTTCGCCACCCTTACCGATCACTTCGCGGATCTTGTCGGGGTTAATCTTGATTGATTCGACGCGTGGCGCGTACGGGCTCATCTCGTTCGGTGTGCTAATTGTTTCAAGCATATGCTCAAGGATGATGGCACGACCTTCTTTACCCTGCTCCAGAGCTCGCTTGAGAACAGAAACTGGCAGTCCGTGGACCTTCATATCCATCTGCAGCGCGGTAATGCCCTCGCTGGTTCCGGTAACTTTGAAGTCCATGTCGCCGGCAAAGTCTTCGGCATCAGCGATGTCGCTCATGACGTACGACTTGTCGCCGTCGACCATCAAGCCCATAGCAATACCACTGACTAGAGTCTTCAAAGGGACACCAGCGTCAAGCATTGCTAAAACGCTGGAACAAGTCGCTGCCATACTAGTTGAACCGTTTTGGCTCATGATCTCGGTGACAGAGCGTATCATGTACGGAAAGTCTGCTTCGGATGGCAGTACAGCGGTTAACGCACGTTCCGCGAGGTAGCCGTGACCGATTTCGCGGCGGCCCGGTGAACCTAGGCGGCGAACTTCACCAACGGTGTAGCCAGGTGCGTTGTAGTGGTGTAAGTAGCGGCGTTCACCTTCTTTTTCCATGGTGTCGACCAGCTGAACCATACTGAGTGGCGCAAGTGTAACAATGTTCATGGCCTGAGTTAAACCGCGGGTAAAGATGCTTGAACCGTGCGCTCGCGGTAAGAAACCAGTTTCGCTGCTCAGCTGGCGAACTTCGGTTAGCTTACGGCCGTCAGGACGAACGTTGTGCTCAATGATTCCCTGTCGGACGTCTTTGTGGACGGCCGACTGGAAGGCTTCTTCGTATTCGCTGGCAACTGCCGCGTGGTCATCGCCGAGTTCTTGAGCGAAGTGAGCCTGCATTTCTTCGCGGAGCTGGGCAATTAATACGTTGCGTTCCGGGTATGGCTTACGCAAGTCTTCGCCGAGCTTGCCTTCAAGCCATTCGTTAACAGCTGTTTGAATAGCCGCGTCAGGTAGACTGAGCACGAATTCTTGCTTAGCAACGCCGATCTTAGCGACCAGTTCTTCTTGTAGCGCGATTGCTGGTTGCATTGCTTCAAAGGCGTATTCGATAGCTTCAGCAATCTGTTCTTCGGTGACTTCGGAGGCACCGGCTTCAACCATCATCACGCCGTTTTTAGTGCTGGCGACTACGAGGTCGAGGTCGCCGCTATCGAGCTGTTCGTTTGAGGCAAAAGCAGTATATTCGCCGTCTACTAAGCCAACGCGCAAGCCCGCAACAGGACCTTCAAATGGCGCGCCGGACAGCATAAACGCGGTACTCATAGCGATCATAGCGACCATGTCTGGGCGGAAATCTGGGTCCATGCTCAGGACTGTGGCAACGCCTTGAGCTTCATGCCTGTAGCCTTTTGGCCACAACGGGCGAATCGGGCGGTCAATAAGACGGCTAATTAAGATAGCATCGTCGCTCGGGCGGCCTTCCCTTTTGATAAAGCGTGAACCGCTGACTTTGCCGGAAGCGTACATTTTCTCTTCGTAGTCGATGCTCAGCGGGAAATAATCCATGCTTATTGGCTTATTGCCAACCATGGCTGTGCCTAGGACAACTGTGTCGCCATAGCGCACCAAAACAGAGGCGGAAGTCCTAAAACCGACGCGTCCAACTTCGAGGCTCAGTGTGCGTCCGCACAACTGTGTCTCAACTTTAATAATATCTTTACCTAACGGGTTTATTGTTTGCCCCATAAGTATTTTCCTTTCGATGATCCAGAATCACTCGGCAGAGTTCAAATATAGCGACGTCCCTTGTGCTAAATCGGGCGCGTTATATCTGCTGCACTGACGAGCGAATACATCTTAGATCTTTAATGTGCACAAGCTCTAGGCCTCGATTGCTCGAGACCATTAGTCTGGGCACTTAGCGGCGAATGCCGAGTTTTTGGATGAGATCCAAGTAAGCCTGGCTATCGCGCTTAGCGATGTAACGCAGTAAGCGGCGGCGGCGGCCGACCATTTGCAGCAGACCACGGCGAGCCATGAAGTCGTGCTTGTTGATCTTGAGGTGCTCGGTGAGCTCCTTGATACGTTCGGTTAAGACTGCGACCTGGGCGCTAGCGCCACCGGTGTCATCTTTGTGTACTTGCGCGCTTTTGATAGCGGCTGTTTTCTTCTCAGTTGTAATCATATGCTTGCCATTTTAACAGATGAGCGCCTCCTGCGCAACCCCGTCACGCCCAAAATGTGCTCAGTCAGCCTGCAAAGTGGCTGGCAATGGCCTGAGCGCCTGCTCGAGAATTTCGGCTGTCAGGCTTTTAACTTCGCTGGCGTCAGCCAAGTAAAATTTGCCTACAGAGGTGCGGCGCAGCTGCGTTGCATAGGCAACGGTGCCGAGTGCTTTGGCGATATCTTCTACCAGCGTTCGGATATAGGTGCCGGATGACACGTCGGCGATTAGTTTCGCTTCTGGATAGTTATATTCGACAATTTCCAGGCGATTAATCGTCACCGGACGCGCCTCGATGATCACCTCTTTGCCTTCGCGGGCTAGTTTATAGGCCCGCTGACCGTTGATCTTGATGGCCGAGAACGCGGGGGGAATCTGAGAAATCGGGCCCCTGAACTGCGCTACTGCCCCTTCCAGGGCTTCGCGCGTCGGTGCTGTGCCGGATACTGCGGTGATTTCGCCTTCCGGATCTCCGGTGGAGCTGGTCTCGCCCAAACGCATGGTGACTTCGTAAGTTTTATCGAGTTTGGTCAGCGAGTCGGCCTGTCGAGTGTACTCTTTGCCAACAAGTAGCACCAACAGCCCCGTCGCGAACGGATCAAGCGTGCCGGTATGGCCAACCTTGACGTTTTTGGGCTTCTTGCCCTCTGCCGTCGCCACGATGCGGCGCACGTAATTGACGACGTCAAAACTGGTCCACGTTGCTGGTTTATCGACTAATAGAACACCTTGCATAATGCCTCAAGTGTACACTAATGGCTTATTGCTGGGGGTTGCCAGGAGCACCAAAATTGAACGGAATTGGTGGTGGCACCGGTGGTGGCGCGTTCGGATCAATGACTTGTGGGTCCGGAGCTGGAGCGTCGGCTGGTGGCTGAGGGCCAAGAATATCTTCGAGCATAGGGCCGATTGGAGCTGGATCTGCGGGTGTAGTGGCATCAGTCGGCGCGGCGGCGTCTGCCGGGTGCAAGCTATCGCCGAACGGCTGCGCATTGAGGGCCTCGATCGGTGCTGGCGCTGGCGCGGTGGCATCGCTACTGAGCGCACGGCTAACTTCGTCACGGGCATCGCCCAGATCTGGCGAAGAGAACTCTGCGCCTGCTACAGAAGCTTCTAGGTCGGTCAGCGTGTTAGCTTCAGGTGCCGGAGTGATAGGCTCAGGCGCCGGGGGCGTCCAACTAGGTGGTGGTGGCGTCATGGCAGCGGGCTGCGGGAATGGCACCAAAGGCTGCTGCGAGTCACGACTCAGCAGTGCGGGCTGCGGGTCGCTCGGTAAACCCAGTGGATCGGTCGCAGGATCGAGCGCCTCGGGCTGACTATTGGCAGTAAGCGTGCCGCCGAGCGATGGGGGATCAATCACCAGTTTTGGTCCGGGGGAAAGTACGTCAATCGGCTCGGGCGGCGTAGCTTCAATCTTTGGCTCATCTGATTGTTCTGGCTGATCCGGTTGGTCTGGTTGCGGCGATGGCAGCTCAAAAGCCGGCGGCTGCTGATTATCATCGCCTGGTTGACCTTCGTTACTGTCGTTGTCGTGGTTGATTTCGATGGTGCCATCTTCGGGTTTTGGCTCGTCTGGCTCTGATGAACCACCTTCAGGAGTAACATCGCCACCATCACGGTTGTCGTTGTTATCGTCGTTGTTCCAGGTGCTTTCGTCTGGTGCCGGAGCCGGTTCTTCGAGTTTGGTAGCAACTAGTTGCTGATTGGCGCCGGCGGCCATTAAAGCGGCGCTCAGGCTCATGGTCTGGGCGCTGGTTTTTTCGTTACTAAAGCGATTGGTTTCGGCAACGATACCGGTGAGCAATGCTGTCGAAATCTGTTCGTCTAATAAAGAGGCGTCGAAAGACTGAATGAGTTCAGTTACCAGTTCGCTGAGGCTGCTGGCGTGTTCGTCCTGCCAGTTGATGCTGCCGAGGCCGCCATCTGGCGTGATATTGATGCTCGATACGGTGGCGTCATGCAAAATCCGGCCGTGGGCGGTGATGGCTTCGTCGAGATCTTCCTGCTGGTGAACGCCAAGCGCGACCACGACATCGACGTTAAAATCACCCTGGCTAAATTCCAGATCGGCATCACTAATTGAGGTTTTATAAGGTGTGATGAAAATGCGGACAACGTCGTCTTCGACTTTGTAGCGCAGTTTATCGGCTTTGGCTTTGTCGAGGGCAATGATGAAATCGCGCAGCGAGTCAGTGTTCTTCTCGAAGGTGTCTTCGGGTTGCAAGAATTCCAGCGTTGATGGCACCTGGCCGCTAAAGACAGCGGCGGCGTGCTTGCCCATTTTATTAAGGGCTAGGGTGAAGCCGAGCAACGCCGATAACTGGTCAACCGACGGATTGCGGCTCACCGTCACCAAAATATTGTTGGAGGCTTTGATTTTATCGGCCAGCTGGGCTTTTGCACTGTCCATATTTTTAATTTCCGTTTTTTGTTTTATTTGTAGTACTTCTACCTAACAGACTACCATAAAAGCTTGTGCTTGTCCATAATTTTATGAGGCCCTTTTACAGAGTAGGCCACGTGATTATGCACACAACGAGCACACCACTTCTTTACAACTACTGTCACCGTCTGATACAGTTACTCTCGAAACTAATAAAAGCTTAAGCAACTTCGTTAAAGGTTAAAGGAACTCATACATGCCAATCATCAAATCAGCAAAAAAACGCGTAAAGACTGCCAAAAAAGCAGCTATTCGCAACACTAAAACCCGACGCACCCTACGTGGCGCCCTGAAGAGCTTTGTTTCTAAGCCTTCATCCAAGACGCACTCAGCTGCTCAAAGCAACCTCGATAAGGCTGCTAAAAAGGGTGTTATTCATAAGAACAAAGCTTCTCGCCTAAAGAAGCAAGCTGCGGCAAAAGCTAAGGCTGCCGGCGTTAAGTCAACGGCTGCCAAGAAAAAGGCTGCTCCAGCTAAAAAGGCTGCTCCTAAAAAGGCAGCACCAAAGAAAGTTGCTGCCAAGAAGCCAGCTGCTAAAAAAGCTCCAGCTAAGAAGAAATAACCTCTTAGATCTTAGGAAAGGCCACCTTTCGGGGTGGTCTTTTAGTTTGCGAGTTTTAGGAGGTAGTGCTGCAGGGCTTCGTCGAGGTCAAGCGCCGTGCGTTTGCTGCGAGCGTCGATGGTTAGCAGATCGGAAACTAGGGTTTTGAGTTCGGCAATAGTGATTTTGCGGGCAATGCCCTGACTTTTGCGCACAACGTAGGGGTTGAGCTTGGCTTCTTTGGCTACCACGTCGGCGCTGCGGTCGCCGGCAGCCTTAATGATGGCTAAGACGTGCAGCTGCCAGGCCAGCATGGCGATGATTTGCTGGGGTTCGACTTTGAGGGCTCGTTGCTCGGCGTAGAGTTCCAGCGCGCGCTTATCGTTGCCGGCGAAGGCCGATTCGAGCAGCTGGAAGATGGTGCTCTGCGGCGTGGCTTCAGTGAGTAAATCTATGGTCTTACGTGTAACGTTTGCATCGTAGAGCAAAAGTTTTTCGAGGTCGCTGGATACTAATTGTTGGCTGGCGCCGACGCGCTCCACCAAATAATGGGCATCACTGACGCTGATTAAGCCTCCTTGCTGCTTAGCGGTATCGACCAGCCAGCGACTGAGGCTGTTGGCGTCCATAGGTGGGAAATCGTAAAAATCAGTCTGTTTTTTGAGGAATTTGTAGTAAGAAAGGCGTTTATCGAGCTTAGGCTCGACAATAATGAGGTCGGTGGTTTCCGGGATGTCTGCCAGCAGCGATTCAAACTTTTCGACGAACTGTTTGTTGGCACTGGGCGCCCGCAGCAGTACCAATTTTTTGCTCGCTAGGAATGGCAGACTGGTAACGGCTTCCTGAATGCGATCAAAACTGGCTTCCTGGCCATCGATCCGCTCCAGCGCTAAATCGCCCTGCTCGGCCACAAAGGCATCAGTAACCGCCCGCAATTCGCGCTGCAGTTCAAAACTATTCTCCCCGGTGAACGTACGTATCATCCTGCTATTGTAACAATATGCACAGTCGGTGCACGCGATAATCTGCTATATTTGGCTTATATATTTATGTCGCATGTGATTATTGTTTCGAATCGGTTGCCAGTTAGCGTTAAAAAAGAGGACGGTGAGTTAGTTTTCTCGGCAAGTCTTGGTGGCTTGGCAACGGGATTATCCTCGTACGTTAGCGATGGCAAAAGTATCTGGGTCGGCTGGCCAGGCATTGCCAGTGAAGAGTTGACCGAAGTTGATAAGCAAAACATCACACTCGAGCTAGCCAAGCAGCAATGCGCGCCAGTATTTTTGACCCGGAAACAGATCGAAGAATTTTATAACGGCTACAGCAATAGTCTTCTGTGGCCGGTTTGCCATGATTTACCACTGGAGTCCGGAGACCCGGAGCGCTGGTGGAAGGCTTATCGAACAGTTAATAAGCTGTTCGGCGAGGTGGTGCTCAGCCTGGCCAGAGCTGACAGCACGATTTGGGTGCATGATTATCAGCTGATGCTACTACCGGCACTTTTACGCGCCGAGCAAAGCGGCGGTCACATTGGATTCTTTTTGCATATTCCTTTCCCCGGGGTTGAAGCCTGGACCAAGGTTAAAGAAGCCAAGCGACTGCTGCAAGGCATGCTCGGCGCCGATCTGGTTGGCTTCCATACCACTGGGTACAGTCAGAACTTTATTGATAGCAGCGAACAGCTAAAGATTGGTACCGGTGGACCGCAACAAGTTAGTTTGCAGGGACGCATGGTAAAAGTCGCCAACTTCCCGATAGGTGTTGATTATGAAAAATACGCGCAGGCTGGCAAACTGCGCATCGTCAAGCAAGCCGTGAAGCAGTATAAGCAGCGCTACGGTAAACGAAAGATCATTGTGGCCGTTGACCGCTTGGAGCCATCAAAAGGCCTCATGGAACGCTTGCACGCCTACCGCGACTTCCTGGAGGACAGCCCAAAGATACGCGGCAAAGTGGTGATGGTCATGGTGGCGGCGCCTTCGCGCATGGAAATAGCCGCCTACAGCCGTCTCAAAGTCGATCTCGAAAAACTAGGTAACCACATAAATAACACCTATGGTACGCGCCGTTGGCAGCCGCTCGATTTGATTATTGAGCCGCTAGCTTTTGAGCAAGTCACTGCGCTCTACCAGTTGGCTGATGTAGCCTTCATCACCCCTCTGCGCGATGGCATGAACCTGGTAGCCAAAGAATATGTCGCCAGCAAACGAAAAAACGGTGTGCTGATTTTAAGCGAAACTGCTGGTGCGGCCGAGGAATTACAGGACGCCATACTGGTGAACCCTGCTCAGCCGGAAACCGTCGTCTCGGCGCTGCAGCAAGCAATCACCATGCCCAAAAAAGAGCTGCGCTACCGCTTGAGGCGCATGCAGAAAGTGGCGGCCGATAATACAATCCATACCTGGGCCAGCGGCTTTGTAAAAACATTGCAAAAACCGATTACAGCCAGGCCTCGAATCACCCGATCGCTCAAGGGAAAGTTCCTGAAAGAACTTGTGAGTGATTTCCGAAAAGCCAAAAAGCGCCTGATCTTGCTCGACTATGACGGCAGCTTAGTTCCCTTCACCGAAGATTATAAAACTGCACTGCCACCGAAAAACATCCTTGATCTGCTCGAAAAACTGCAGGCCGATCCGCGTAACGAAGTCGTGGTGGTTAGCGGTCGAACGCCGGATGATCTCGAGACTTGGCTTGGGCACCTGCCGATTAGCCTTGTGGCCGAGCATGGCGCCAGCATCAGAAATGTCGGTTACAGCTCGTGGAAAACAACGACGAAGCGCGAGACCCAATGGAAACGCGTCGTCACGCCAATACTGCGCAAGTATACCGACCTGACGCCCAAAGCCCGGCTAGAAGTTAAGCCTCACTCCTTAGTCTGGCACTACCGCTCCTCGCCGCCCTACTACGCCCAAAAATACGCCCTCATCATTAAGCGCGTCTTGAGGCCGATTGTTAAAACCTACGGGCTTCAGGTGTTTCAGGGCAACAAAATCTTAGAAATTAAAGATCCGCGCATTAGTAAGGGCAACGCTATAGCCCGCTGGCTCAAAAAATCACACGATTTCGTGCTGATTGCCGGTGATGATCTGACTGACGAAGACATGTTTGAGGTCGCTCCACCAGATATACACACAATCAAAATCGGCAGAGGCCGAACTGCCGCGCGCTATCGGCTACAATCACCAAATGAGCTTAAAAAAGTCCTACAAACGCTCACGCGGTAACTCTTGGCAGGTTGGGCAGGTATGTGTTCCACGACCAGCGACTCGGGACTTTTCAACGATCGTTCCGCATCGCGGGCAAGCCAGATTTTCACGCCTAAAAACACGCGCAAAATCCATGTAGCTGCCCTTTTTACCCTCGGCATTCACGTAGTTTTTGTCGGTTGAACCACCTTTTTCTATGGCTAGTCTGAGCACGAATATCAGTTCATCATAAAGCTTGTGAAACTGGTTGTCGTTCAAATCATTAACAAGGGTCGTTGGGTGAATTTTGGCTCCCCACAGCGACTCATCGGCATAGATATTACCGACGCCAGCTAACACTGTTTGGTCAAGCAGCACCGCTTTGACGTTAGAGTTTTTACGACGTAGCATGCGCTCCTTCATAATGTGCCAGGTAAAGTCCGCGCTCAGCGGTTCGGGCCCGACCTTTTTAAAGAAATCGAGGTTCATGACCTCGGGCGTTGGGATTAATCGTACCCAGCCAAATTTCCGCTGATCGTTAAAAAACAGTTTGCTGTCATCTTCAAACGTTAGTGTTACGCGAGTTGATTTGTCGGGCAGTGCGCCGATCAACGACTCATTCGGGTGCCCTGCCCCAAACGCTTCTTGGCAACTGCGGAACACTAATTGGCCCGTCATCTTTAGGTGAATAACTAATGAAAAGTTGGTGGAAAGTTCGATGAGCAATACTTTTGCGCGGCGCTTAACGTCCGTAATCGAGGCCCCGATAACAAATTGCTCCGTATCTGCCGGTGCGTTTGGAAATGACTTCGGCCAGTCGAAATCAACAGCTGCAATCTGGCGCTTTGGCAGCAGCCGTTTCAGGCCAATTCGAACTGTCTCTACTTCGGGTAACTCTGGCATATCTCTAGTATACTAAAGGGATGGATTCAATCTTTAATATACTCGGCAGCAAGGATTTTGATGAACCGCCCGAGATTTCGAGCATCAAAAAGTATGTGTTTGACGAGTTTGGCGTCAAGCCGACGGTGCAGGTTCGCGAAGCAGACATTGTCGTGAGCGTCCCCAACGCCGCCTTGATCACGACGCTGCGGTTGCGCGGTCCCGAGATAAAGCGCCGCTGCCAGCTCGATAAAAAGCTGGTCTTTCGCATTGGCTAATTAATCACACTTCCAGGAGCTTGTTAAGCTCACTTCTGGTCTGATCCACATCACCGCGATACCAAATAGCCTGCATCCCGGCTTCGCGGGCTGCGGTGCAATAACGCTCCTGGTCATCAATCAAAACACATTCTTGCATATCCACGCCGAGGCGTTCGGCGATAATTTCATAAGATCGTGGATCGGGTTTTACAAAGCCTGTCTCGTAAGACAGCGCGATTGCATCAAATGAGGCCAGCTGCGCAGGCGTAAACATATCGGGCAGCCAGTTTGCGGCAGCATTGCTTAATAAGCCGATTTTGTAATGCTGCTTGAGCTCGTCAATATAGACAAACAGCGGCTCGTTGGCAACATTGCTTTCGATCTGGCGTCGCGCTTCGGCAGCGGTAATGCCAGCTAAGCCGGCAATCTGAGCCATAAAGTCAGGATAGCTCAACAATCCACAGTTAGTTTGCTTATTGAGATCAGTTGCCTGTTCTAAAAGTGCCTGGTCTTGGCCAAAGTTTTTGTGTTTGAACGGCAACCAGCCATCAGTGGTTAAAACTCCGAAACAATCAAAAACAATGGCAGAAATCATACCCCTAGTATAGCCCGCTTGGCAGCCCTACAAAAGACCGGTGTCTCGGTTGACGTCAGTAAAGTTCGGGACCTGGGCCTCGAACAGTTGGGTAGTGAGCCTGAAGCTACCCAGATACGTTTTTGGGTTGCCGCAGCTGGTGGCCCAGAAACGCTCAATTTTTTTGTCGCCTTGTATAAATTCGAAGATGTAACGACTGCCAAGCGGGCAGTAGCCGCGCTCGTCTTTGAGCTGCGCATCGAGGCTGCCCTTAGTGAAACCGGCGAGGGCTAACGCGCGCAAGAAGGTGGCGTAGGCAGAGCGATTATTCTCGTAACGAGTAGTCTTGGTGACGGTCCCCTCGTAGCCCCTGATCTGCTTGTACGTGACCTCGTTCTGGGCTACATTGATTTGGATTTGCTGGTGAATCACATCTGCATTCACTGGACCATCGATGGTCAGGCGCGCTTCGGCGTTGCTACTGGCGTAGCTATCGAGTGTTTTGGTAGACTTTGGCAGTTTTGCCTTATCGCCACCACCAAAAAGCAGCAAAATCAAGATGATAATGAGGCCTACGGTAACCAGGAAGCCGATAAAGTAACGCATGTATGCATATACTACCACTATTAAGCCTATTTTGCAACCGTGACTATCCGTGGCCAAGCGGGTTATAATAGCATGAGCATGAAGCTCAAATACGAAACCGGCATTGCCACCCTCATTCAGTTCGTCACACTAAGCATTTTAAACATCCTAAACGGTGTGGAATCTATCGTCACCACCTGTCGCCAGAACGACGGTGACTGTGTCAGCAACACCTTAGTATCAATGATTTTCTTCATATTGGTTGCTGGCTTTTTTGCTTGCATCTGGGCACTCGGCTACCTGGCACAGGAGCGACGCAGCAAGCGGTTGGCTCAGCTGCTAATCGCTGCGGAAGCCTTGATTGCTATGGTCGCCTACTTCAATGTTCAGCACCACAACAATGCATTGAACTTGTTTACCAGCATCGTCGACATTGGGCTAGCCATCTGGATCATCACCTTGGCCTTCCGACTAATGCGCTCGAAAGGTGGCCGCGTAGTTAGCAAGCAACGTACCCGTCAGCGCAAACACACCATAAAATAACGCTAAAACTTGTCGGTGAATTCTTGCGGATATTTGTGCTGCAGTCGCTCGCGTGCCACGGTGCGGTCGGCCCATTCATAACCAAGGTGTTCCTCGCTCAGCGTTATGATAGCATCCGATGCAATTTTTACTTTGTAAAGCATCAGGACAAGGCCCACTATGGTGCCGTTAGCAAGCTTTATCTGATGGTTTGAAATAACGGCTGCCTGGAACTTCGGCTCCAGCACTTCTTGTATACCTGTTTCTTCTTCAATCTCACGCATGAGCGCTTCGAGAATAGTCTCGTTATCTTGCATACGGCCACCGGGGAAATCCCAATACTCAGTCGTCGGCAGACTGTGATTACGAACATCTTCTTTCATGAGAAGGACCTGGCCATTACTGTTTTGAATGATCCCCTTTACACCAACATGAAACTGTTTTTCGTTAGCCATCTTACGACATAGTTTACCAGATGTCTGGTCACATAGCACTGCTTGCGTATTTTTGTAACTTATGATACTATAATACTAATTATGTCCGAACTGGAAAAAACTTTAGAACCTGCAGAAGTAATTACGTCTGCTTTTGAGCAGTGGCTATCAGCCGAAGTCCAGAACTCATATGATGACAATAACGCCGTTCTTAATGACTACAGCTTGTTTCAGCGCTCTCTAGCATTACCGTATGACGACCACAGAAACGTCAATGCACAAAAAAGCGTGAGCCATCACGGTCGTTTTCAGTCTTGGACCGACGAGTTATTTGTTGGGCACCCCGAAGAAGATGCAGCGACAGGACGCCAAATTTTTGCCGTATTAATGGGCCTATCAGGAGCATTTAGAGAGCAATGTTTTTTGTTGAGCTCGGACAACGAAACATATATGCGAAACCGCTACGGTACTGGCGCATTGGGCATTCATATGGGTAAAGCTGTAGTCAACAGACTGACTTATCACTATGGCAAGCAACCGGTAGCCGATGATCTAAACAAACCCGTCATATCGATTGATACGCTTGTTTCCAATACGCACGATGTGAATGACACGCGACTTGCATTTACTAAAGCACTGTACTCTCAAGAGGCGTTAACCGAGAGTCGTAAAAATACCTGCATCGCTCGGCAGATTGAACTTCGTATGCGGTGGGTTGATCTAGGGGTAGACTACGTACTTTTCGCCGCCCAAACCCATAATGGCGATCTCTCTAAAGTGCCGTTTTATCAGCCCAAATCAATCACACACGCTCAGCTAGTAAAACCGTTGGGGCACGAGCCCCCATACTTCGTTGCAGATAACGACAAAGTAATTACTGGTAGTGAGTCACGGCCTGTCGTGTAGTTCGGAGAAGCGACTGGGCTCAGCGGCATAGTATGTAACCCAAGGATCGTCGTCGGCAAGATCAAGACGTTCAACAAAAATACGGTCATTGAACGCTCCACGCCCCGCGCGTCGAGCCAACTGCAGTTCGCGCAATGACTCAAAGTCGTGACCGAGTTCTTTGCCGGCTTGCTCGATTACTTCGAGTAAATCGGCTAGTTCTGCAGTCGCATCTTTGTCGGCCCCGTCAAATTCTTGAGCTTCTTCAAGGAGTTTTTTCTTTAATTCTGGTAGGAATTCTTCATCGGTGAGCGTACGATACGTAATCTGCTGCCCAAGTTGCTGCATACTGGTAAAAACTTTATCTCTGACTAGTTTGTTGAGCACAAAGCTGCGCACTATAGTTCGCCCCAATTGTCGCCGATGGTGACGTCGACATCGAGGCGGACGGGCAGTTTGTAGACGTCCTGCATGGTGTTTTTGAGGACACCCGCAATCTTTTCAGCGTCGTCTTCCGGGCATTCTAGAAGGATGGAGTCGTGGATCTGGAGAAGCATGGTGCAGCCGCTGTGCTCGATGTTGAGCAAGTCATCGACCTTGATCATGGCTAACTTCATTAAGTCGGCTTCGGTGCCTTGAATTGGCATGTTGATGGCGGCGCGCTCGGCCCCCGCACGAACCATGAAGTTGCTGGAGTGAATATCGGGCATGGGCCGGCGGCGGCCGAACATGGTGGCGACGTAGCCGTCTTTTTTAGCCTGCTCTTTGACGCGGTCCATATAGTCAAATAGCGGCTTGCGGACAGCTTTGTACTTTTCGATGAAGGTGGTAGCTTGTTCCCAGTTCATGCCGGTAGCAATGCTTAGACCGTGCGGACTCATGCCGTATAAAATACCGAAGTTGATGACTTTTGCGGCCCGGCGCATCTGCTTAGTGACATCTTCCACCTTGCGCTCGTAGACCAAGGCCGCGGTAGCGGTGTGAATGTCTGCACCCCTGTTAAACATCTCGATTAGCTCGGTGTCTTCGGCCAGCACAGCGGCCAGACGCAGTTCAAATTGTGAGTAGTCGGCGCTGACCAGCTTCTTGCCTTTTCCGGCTACAAAAGCAGTGCGGATGTGGCGTCCTAAATCGGTCCGTGTCGGAATGTTCTGTAAATTGGGATCGGTGCTGCTCAGTCGCCCGGTTTGAGCAATCGTCAGGTTAAATGTGGTGTGCAGGCGAGACTTTTCGTCGACCATCAGTGGCAGCGTATCAACATAGGTATTCTTGAGCTTGGCGACTTCGCGGTACTGGGTAATAACATCGATGATCGGGTGGGCATCGCGCAGCTTATCGAGTTCGCTTGCAGCTGTACTATAGCCGGTTTTACCCTTTTTGATGCCCTGTTTTGGCAGGTCGAGCTTCTCGAATAACACGACGGCCAGCTGGGTTGGCGACGCAATGTTGAACTCTTCGTCGGCGTAGCCGTAAATTAATTGTTCGTAGTCTGATATAAGATCGTTAATTTGGTCGGAGAACTTGCGCAAGTAATTAGTGTCGAGCTCAATGCCGGTGTGCTCCATGCGGGCCAGTACCGGTATGACTGGCCATTCGACCTGCTTGGCTAAGCGCGACAGCTTTGGCGTATCCTGGATATCTTTAGCTTGCTGGTCGTAGAGAGCTTTAATAACGGCGATTATCTCTGGTGCACGAGTGATAAACTCTTCGCTATCGAGGTCTTCAAACGGCGAGCCATCGTAGGCAAGGTCGGCCTGGGCTAGTTCGGTGAGCGTTTGTTCGCGCCGGAGTGAATTGATAAGGAATGAGCCGATCAGCACATCGTGCGCCACAGCCGGCAAATCTACACCAAGCTCGATGAGCACTTTGAGCGTTGCTTTTATATCGTAGCCAATCAGTTGGGCGTTGGCCGGCAAATGCTTTAGGATCGCCGCGCTGTCCAGCTTAGTGAGGTCGAGCGTATAGGTCTGGGCACCGTCAGTGCTGAGTATGAGTGCCTGCGGATCGCGACCATGCTTGCCAGCCGAACGAGCGTGCATAAATAAGTGGTCGGCATTGCCAAGTTTGAGTTCAGACAACTGCTTCTCAGATGTAATTACCCGGTTTTTGCCGACTGCCAGGCCGCCGACACCTTGCTCTTTGTGAGGCGCACTAGAATCTACACTAACTTGCATAATCTCTGGTAACTGACGAGCCAGGCTGCGGAATTCGAGCTTTTGAAGCATCTCCAGCACTTTTTCGGGCTGGCATTTACTGCCGTCAACGGCGTCCAAATCGAGCTTGATCGGGGCGTCGGTCCAGATGCGGGCTAATTCTTTACTCATGTAGGCCAGGTCTTTGCCGGCTTCCAATTTTTTGCGCAACGAATCCTTAACCAGCGCCAGATTTTCGTAGACACCATCGAGAGTTTTGTATTCTTTGAGTAATTCGGTCGCTCCCTTTTCGCCGATGCCGGGCACGCCAGGAATGTTATCGGATGAATCGCCCTTAATAGCCTTGAGGTCCAGGAATTGATCGACGCCAATCTGATACTTAGCCTCAAAGCTCTCTGGTGAGTACAGTTCGATGTTGCTCAAACCCTTCTTGAGTGCGAAGACATGCACCCGATGATTCACCAACTGCAGCATGTCCATATCGGAGGTAATGAGTATGGTTTCGATATCTTGGGCACTGGCCTGCACGGCCAAAGCCCCCATAATATCGTCAGCTTCGTAATCGTCGAGCTCGTACAGCGGCCAGCCAAAGGCTCCCAGTAATTCCTGCAACACCGGAATCTGCAATTTGAAGTCTTCGGGGGCTGGCTTGCGACCAGCTTTATACTCCGGATAGATCGCCAGACGCTTACGAATATTAGTTTTGGGCTTATCCCAGGCCACGGCCACATAGTCGGGCTTAAGGCGCTTGACGACCTCCAGAGCCATGGTCGCAAACCCGAACACACCACCGGTGGGCGTGCCATCTTTGGTGCTCAAATTGGGCATGGCGTAATAGCCACGATAAAACACGCTCTTACCATCAATAACAACTAGTTTCTTTTTGGCTTGTGTTACCTCTGTGCTCATTGTCTATCAGTATAAACCAATTTTATGCGACTGTTTGCACTTTTCCACTCAATATAACGCTATAATGCTTAAGGTATGAAGGCATCGACAAAGCAAGTAACAACCCGTGTGACACAAATAGCACTCGGCCTGCTCATTGCCTTAGAGTATGTAGCGCTGCGGGCTGACTTTACCTCAAAGCAGACGGTGCTGTTGGTCCTTAGTCTTGTTTGTGCGGTTATCCCCGTTGCGCTGCTGTTACAACTTCGCGCCAAGGTCGCTCCAAAAGTACTTAAACAAGCTATCAGAGTTACTGTTGCAACTAAATCCAGCCAGTTGTTATTGGTGGCTTTGAGCGTTATGGGATTGGCTGTCTACCATCTGGCGCCGGGTATTACATTCATGCAAATACTGGTAATTGATGCACTGCTGTACTTCCCCGTTAGTATGCTGGCTCACGAAAAGACCTATCACGGGTTTCGGCACCCACTATGGCGCAGCCCGGTCGGCTTTGGCCTAATTGCCGCCCTGATCAGCTACGCAAACTACCTATTTTACTACGCGCGTCACGACCTCAGCCCCTTCTACATCGATGCGAGCCTGCCAATGTACCACCAGGCAACAACTGTCACCTTATTGACCGCTCTGCTGTGCGGATTTGTATACATATTGTTTGAACGCGCCGATCACCACGAGCAATTTTTTACTAATCACCTGCACAGCAACGACAAACTACTCAAGGCCTTCGGCGTCTCGCTTGTACTATTTGCGGCGATTGCCTATCTGCCGTGGTTCCAATGGATCTTTAGCACACTCTCACTTGATGTTTCCGACTGGGCGTCTGCCCTGCTGGCAGCCGGCGTGTACTCGCTGTGCCGACTAACGCAACGGCATACGCGAAAGCACACTCGACACGTTATCGTGGACCTGCATCTTCAGTCTCGCTGATTCCCTAATCTGGCAAACGTTATGCAATAGTTTGAAGTCAAATAACTGATTACAGACCGAGTTCGCGCTCAACGTGCGCGCGCATAGCGACGAGGTCTTCGTGGCTGCTGTCGAGGAAGATATCGCTGCGTTCTTTAACGGCGGCCATGTCGAGGGTGGCTGAGTCGCCGCTGGCATGCATTTCTGCCTGCTCTTCGGCCAAAAACTGCTCAAAAGACTTGTTATCTTCGCTTGCGCGGCCACGCGAAGCAGCATTTTTCTGGACGCGGTCATAACGAACTTGGGGCTCAGCATCGAGCCATACAACAGTTCCGCCAAACGCATGAACGGCGTCGGCTTCACCAGGGTTGCGGAGTGATGCCATAACGACACCTACGTATTTGTCTGCACCCTTTTCGAATTCGGCGACGGCTTTGTCTACCAGCACGCCAAGACCTAGTTCGCGGCGCCATTCAGCACTAATTTCACGCAGGTTTTCACGAGACACATCTAGGTGCCGGCGTTTAGCTTCGTTACGCAGCAAATCGGTTACCGAGATAAACAGATAGCCGTGTTCTTTGGCGAGCATCAGGCCAACGGTGTCTTTACCTGATCCGTTGGTACCTGACAGCCCTATGATACGTAGTTTTTTATTCATATCTATTTGATGTAGTCGTGGAGTTTCTTGGCATCGCGGTGCTTGCGCAACTTGGCGAGGGCTTTGGCTTCAATTTGGCGGATGCGTTCGCGGGTGACGCTGAACTCTTGGCCGACTTCTTCTAGGGTGTGGCTCTTGCCATCTTCTAGGCCGAAGCGTAGTTTGAGGATCTTTTGTTCGCGTTCGGTGAGCGCGCTGAGCATGTCTTTGACCTGCTCTTTTAGCAGCTGACCGGTGGCGGATTCTTCTGGTGAAACGGTGTCTTCATCTTCGATGAAGTCAGCCAAAACACTATCTTCTTCGTCGTCGCGGATTGAGGCATCAAGCGAAGAAATGTCCTGCTTGATCTTCATAATGTGTTCAACTTTGTCGACGTCAATTTCCATTTCTTTGGCGATTTCGTCGTTGGATGGCTCGCGGTTCAATTCTTGAGTCAGGCGACGCTGGGTGCGCAGAAGTTTGTTGATGGTTTCGACCATGTGCACCGGAATACGGATGGTACGAGCCTGGTCGGCGATGGCACGAGTAATAGCCTGGCGGATCCACCAGGTAGCGTAAGTACTAAACTTAAAGCCCTTGTCGGGGTCGAACTTTTCGACGGCGCGTAACAGACCGGTGTTACCTTCTTGGATGAGGTCTAGCAGATCAAGACCACGTCCGACGTAGCGCTTAGCGATGGAGACAACGAGGCGCATATTGGCTTCGGCCATCTGGTCTTTGGCATCCTTTTCGCCGGCGACAACGCGCTGAGCGAGGGCTAATTCCTGCTCGGCGTTGAGCAGCGGAATCTTACCAATTTCACGGAGGTACAAGCGAACTGAGTCGTCGGCAACGTCATCGTCCAGGTAAACGGCGGTGTTGGTTGGGGCTTCCTCTTCTTCGGCTTCTTCTTCGGCGGCTGCCCACTCGTCGGTGAATTTGGTTGGATCGGGTTCAACGGTGGTGATCTCGATGTTAAGTTCAGCGAGTTCGGTGTACAGGGCGTCGAGTGCCTCGGCATTAGCTGGAGTTTCTGGTATTAACTTGAAGATATCACGAGAGGCAACGCTACCGTTCTTTTTTGCGGTAGTAATAAGTAGATCCCGCTTTTGTTCAGGGGTAAGTATTTCTTTTAATGATTTCGTTGGTTTAGCTTTGGCCACGTGCTGCTCCTTTAACTTTGTTCAATAATTCATCGTATTGCTTAGCCTGATTGAGTAAATCACGAGTAGCCGCTTGATCGGCAGTTTCGAGCTTATCAGCTAGCTTTATTTTTTCGGTTTTAACAAATGTTTCTACCAGTCGTGCCTGCAATCGAGCGGCTTCGTAATGAAGCTCGTTAAGCTCGAGGCCCTGGTAGAGCTCCTCATAGAGTAATGATTCTATTTTAACATAATCCTGCAAGTTTTGCACTGGCGCGGCGCCCTGTTTGCCATCAAAGTCGGGATTATTTTTGAGGAATTCCAATAATTCCCGGCCATCCTCGGTAAAAAGCATTTCCGGCGTGACGAGATTTAGGAACTCCCGGAGGGTCATGCGCATTAAGACTAGGCTCAAGTAGTGGTCTTGGATGCGCTGGTTTTCGATAGCTGTTTTGTCGAGTTTGGCCGGTGTTGTTTTGACCTGTCGACGGCGAACAGCCGGAGTCGCATCAGTCGTTTTATTGAACTTTTGCTCTAAGGCGTCACGGCTAACATCGATGGTTTTGGCGATTAGGTTCATGTAGTGATCTTTTTCGACATCGTCGGACAGGCTGCGCACCACAGGCAGCAATACGTCACTGAACTCGCGCTTACCTTGTGCCGAATCAAGGTCGAGTAACGCGCGGTAACGCTTTATGAGCCAATCAAGCGCATACTGATGCTTGTCGATAGCGCCCGTCCACAACGCCGGATCCTGTTTGATGAGTTCATCGGGGTCTTTGCCGCTCGGAATATCAATAATGCTCAGTGAAACTTTGACGCGTGAAGCGATTGGTATAGCCCGTTCGGTGGCGGCCACGCCGGCTTTATCGGCATCAAAACTGAGGCGAATATCACCGGTGAAACGGCTTAATGCCTTAAGATGCGGCTCAGTCAGCGCCGTGCCAGCCGTCGCCACAACCTGGCGCACACCTGCTTGATGACTGGCAATAACATCGAGGTTGCCTTCTACCAGCACCACGAATTTGGTTTTACGGATTGATTCTTTAGCCAAGTGCAGCCCGTACACGTGACGACTCTTATCGTAGAGAACAGTTTGCGGCGTATTGATGTACTTCGGGGCATTCGGATCGTCGTCGAGCTGGCGGGCGGTAAACCCAATAATTCTGCCCTGCGCATCCTGCAAAGGAATCATCAAGCGGCCACGGAACATATCCTGCACGCCGCCGCGATAGGAGCGGGCTGTCAGGCCAGCCCCCGTGAGTTCTTGTTCGCTAAAGCCCTTGGATTTAGCGAAATCAATCAGTGCCGAGCCATTGTTTGGCGAGTAGCCAATCTTCCACTCCAGCGCTGTTTCTTTGGTGTAGCCGCGCTTTTTAAAGACGTATTCCAGCGCCATGTTATTTTGCGAGAACTGGACTTGGTAAAACTTGGTAGCTAACTCAAGCGCCTCATGCAAGCGTTCCTTGTTCGGGCCACCTTGCTTGGGCGACGAGCGATATTGCTCCAAATCGACACCAGCTTTGCGAGCCAATAGCTCGAGCGCGCCTTTAAAGTCAACGCCCTCTACCTCCATCACAAAGTCGAACATGCTGCCGCCTTTGCCCGAGCTGAAGTCCTTCCAGATCTGTTTTTCGGGGCTAACCACAAAACTCGGCGTCTTTTCGGGGCTAAACGGGCTAAGCCCCTTCCAGTTTCGGCCAGCACGCTTGAGCTGGACGTATTCAGCGATAACATCCTCGATACTTAACCTGGTCTTTACTTCTTCGACTGCGTCCATCTACCCCTATTGTACATGGTGTAGTAGTGAAACGCGTTTCCCATCTCTATCTGGCTTATGGTTTAATGAAGGGATGCAACCAAATGATTACGCGTTTATCACTAACCCTGATAAACCAGTTCGCAAGCAGTCTTTGCCCGGTTCTAACTCGCCGGTAATCCGTGCCCTGGTCGTCTCGGGCGGCCTGCTTATCCTGATAATTCTGTTTGTGATCGTTAAGGGCCTGCTAAGCGGTGGTTCAGCCCTGCCCGCCTACGAAAGCATCGCGCAGGATCAACAATCAATGATCCACCTCGCCACAAATGCTACCCAGGAAAAAACTCTTTCTGGCACCAACCAGAACTTTGCAATTACTGCTCAGCTTAGCCTGACCAGTGACCAATCCAGCATAATCAGCTACCTCGCTACAAATGGTACCAAAGTTGACGCCAAAAAGCTGGGCATCAAAGTCAGCCCAGTGCTCGATAAACAGCTGACCGACGCGGCAGCTGCCAGCAACTACGACCGCACCTTCGCGCAAATTATGAAGACAAAATTAACCAACTATGAGCAAGCACTGCAGCAGACCTACACCAAGACCAAAGGGCCCAAAGGCCGTGAGCTGCTGAGCAACCAGTACAAAAGCGCCCAACTGCTCGTGCAACAACTTGAAGCCGCCAACAAATAACCGCCGCTAAGCTTTTAGGCTTTAGTGACCAGCTCGTAGCTGTGTCGAATGAAGCCCTGGACTTCTTCCCACGGGGTTTGGCCTGCCATCACAATGGTATTCCAGTGCTTTTTGTTGAGGTGGTAACCAGGCATGACTTCGTCGTAGGTCTCGCGCAGCACTTTGGCAAGCTCTGGATCGCACTTGACGCTGAGTTGAATGGGGTCCTTGTCTTCACTGATCAGTGCAAACATCTTGCCATTGTCTTTAGGACCGACTTTATACACCGCGACATCTTTACCGAATGGATAATCCAACCAGCTGTCCGGCATACTCAGGACATATGCTTCGACTTCTTTATGCGTCATCATGCGTCTAGCACGAACGAATGAGGTTGGTTGCCAAGTGTGTTATCGGTGCTCGATAGGTCTACCATACTTACACGGTGGAGCCTACGTAGCATACTCGTGCTGTTAGCAGTGTGCGGGAGATCCATTGATGGTGGTGTTCTAAAGTTGGGCTCCCTGCTGTCTATGTGCTCAAGCAGAACCCCAAGACTCAGTAGATGCTCATCTTCGATGTTTGGCACTGATGGTATTGTGACGTGACCCTCACCGTGGAATACGGCTAGTTTTTTTACATCTGGACTTGGGTCAGTTCCTGCATGTTGCAGTTGTTTAAGGTTGTCTTCTGGCAAGGACCATAACTCAATTTCACGCGAGTTATATTCAGGCTTATCTCTAAGTGCAATAAAACCGCCTGCCATACTGAGTGGCGGTGTTGCTCTTGTTAGGAGTTTGCCCATACGACTTTCACTACTTACAAATACGAACGAGCCTTGACGGCTCAATACCGTAGCAGCTTGAACTGCTACTCGGCTTTTCTTATTTTCCCACGCCAAAGCATCTTCCTGGGCCTGCTGAATATTACTCAGTGCTTCGTGTGGTGACATGAGCTGGCGCATCGGTGCTCCTTATCTACTATGAACAACACTATAGGACAATGGTGCTTATTTGGCAATAGTATTGCTTTGAAACCATTCTAAGTAATGCTGCAACTCGGCGATGCTGGCCTGAATGTCATCAAACGCCCGGTGCACCTCTTTTTTCTCGAACTGCACGTTGTGTTTGGCTTGCATGAAGACTTTCCACGAACTGACATCGAGCATCCGGTAGTGCAGCTTTAAATCAAACTCCGGCCACCACTGTTTAATGAAGTTACGGTCGTTATGGATGCTGTTGCCGGCTAGCACGGCCGGTTCGTTGCCAAAGTGCTCTGCAAGTAAAGCGATGAGTTCCTGCTCGACTTGACCGCTGGGCTTAGCGGTATCCATTTTACGCACGAACTCATCACGGTTTTCCGGGTATTCAGCCCACCAGATGTTCTTTTGCATTCGGTCAATGACCACATCTTTTGGCTGCTGCACGATCGCTTCGTAACTGGCTAGTGTTTTAAAGTTAAAATCGGTGATTTCGGCAGCTACTTCCAGGATGACATCTTCGAGCGGATCAAGCCCGGTCATCTCTAAATCAACCCATAGTAATTTTGTTGGACTGGCTTTTTTGTCTATCATTCTGCCTATTATAGCCCATAACTGCGAAAGGCCGTTCTATGCGCGTGCGGCGACTAGCGCGTCGCTGTACCACTTGAGCTCGGCGAGCATGCCATCCAACTGAGCCTGCGGGCCGTATGGATTTGCCGCTGCGGTTGCATCCAGGTTGCCTTCTTCGTCAATGAGTTCGCTTATGCCGTGTACGGCACTAAACTTCGGGATAACGGCTGCCTGACCTTCGGACAAAACTTCCTTAAGAGTCAGTGCCGCACGGGCGCCACCAACACTACCGTGCGAGGCAACGGCGGCTGGCTTTTGCTTTAGTTCCCATGTCATAAAGTCGAAAGCGTTCTTGAGTTCGCCGGGGATAGTGTGATTGTACTCAGGGGTAACAACGATGTAGGCGTCAAATTCTGCAATTTTGCTGAGCCACTTCTGAACCGTTGGATCAATATCGCGATTAGGATTATACCGTGGGCTGATTGGCTCGTTAAAAAATGGCATTGGATAATCTTTGAGGTCGACATGCTCGACTTCTACATCTTCGATTTGAGCTGCATTTTTGACGATCCACAGTGATTGCTTTGGCGTTTGACGGCCCGGACGGGTCGCACCGGTTATTACGGCTAGTTTCATATTTATTCTCCCTTATGCTATACTTTATATAGTTAGCTAATAGGTAGTATAGGCCCAATACTATACTTTGTAAAGTAATGAATTTCACATCCGTTAACCCAATCTTAGAACCCAAAGTTGGCTGCATCGCCGCCACAATGGAAATCATCGGTAACAAATGGACCGCGCTTATTCTGCGTGACCTTTTTAGCGGCCCAAAACGCTTTTGTGAACTCGAACGCTCGGTTGGCACCATCAACCCACGCACGCTTAGCCAGCGACTCGACGATCTCGAGGCGCACAATATTATTACTAGAGAGAGCTTTGCCGAAGTTCCACCACGAACCGAATACACCCTAACTTCAAAAGGCGAAGAACTCTACCCTGTTCTGCAGCAAATGGCAGCCTGGGGTGCCAAGTACGATAAAAACTGCCTGTAACCTAGGTTTTTTTCTTAAAATCCAACGACGTTGAGTTGATGCAAAAACGCATGCCAGTTGGCTGATCGTCAGCATCGTTGAAAACGTGGCCGAGATGACTGCCACAATTGGCGCAGGTGACTTCGACGCGGTGCATGCCATGACTATTGTCTTCGATAAGTTTTACTGCTTCGGTATTTGCCGGATCGTAGAAGCTAGGCCAGCCGCTCCCGCTGTCGAACTTGGTGTCACTCTTAAAGACAACGGTGCCGCAGGCGGCACACACAAAATCACCGGCGTTGTTCTCGTGCAGCAATTCACCGGTGAATGGCGCATCGGTGCCCTTTTCGCGCAGCACGCGGTACTGCTCAGGGGTTAGCTTGTCTTTCCACTGATCATCAGGTAGCTGCATTGCCATATGCCCTCCTATTTTTTGGCCTCTTTTGGCTTATCGAGTTTATCGAGGCTGAGAGTCTTAATAATAATATAAACTGCCGCTAAAACAAATAAGAAGTTTAACAGTCCGTAGGCAAAACCACCCCAAGCGAAGCTGGCAGTTCGCTCA
>JAQBRQ010000008.1 GCA_028286385.1 Candidatus Saccharimonadota bacterium | reverse complement strand
CGAGGTCAGCGTCGGTAGTAGTAATAAATGTTTGGTAGGGGGCGAGGTAGTCGGTGAGGGCGTGGCGGCGCTTGCCGTCTAGTTCGCTGAAGACGTCGTCTAACAGCAACATGGGCGTTACAGAGCGGGCGGCTTCGATGATTTTGAGTTCGATGATTTTGAGCGCCAGCACGGCAGTGCGGGTTTCGCCGCGGGAGGCGGTTTCGGCGGTTGGGCGGCCATCAAATTGTACTTGGAGGTCTTCGCGGTGCGGGCCGGAGGCAGTGAAGCCCCTGAGTCGATCGAGTTCAAGGCTTGCTTCTAGTTTTTTTAGCAGACTGGTTTCGTAGACATCTGCGGGCCAACCACTCTCGTAAACAACAGAGACCGCGGTGTTGGTTTGCGACAGCTCTTTATATAGTGAGTCGATGCTTTCGCTCATCTGTTCAACCAGCGCTGTGCGGTGCCGAACAATTTGCCCAGCTAGCTCACTCAAGCGCAGGTTCCAGGGGAAGATTTGAGTGGCAACCAAAGAGCCTGGCTGTTTTAGTAAACTGTTTCGCTGCGCTAGGGCGCGCTTGTACTGCCGGCGGAGGGTGCCATAGCCGGGCGTGGTCTGCTCCAGCAGGTCGTCCAGGTAGGTCCGGCGGCGCTCAGGCCCGCCCGACAGTAACTGGAGGTGGTTTGGTTCGAACAGCACCACCGGCAAGCTTAGACCGAGGCTCAGGCGCTTGTAGGTTTTGCCTTCGATCTCGTACGATTTTACCAACTTGGGTTCATCAACAATTTTAACGGTGCGCACGGAGTTATTAACCATATGCGCATCAAGCCGGGCCCACGGTTGGTCAAAACCAATCAGGTCAGCGTCGCTAGCCCGGTATGAACCGCCACGGGCAAGCACCAGTACGGCCTCCAACAGATTAGTTTTGCCGCTAGCATTTGGGCCAACCACAATATTAACACCCGGGCTGAGCTCAAACGACTCGTCGTCGTACGAGCGGAAATACTGCAACCTAAGATCGGTTATCATGACTTAATTGTACTGTTTTTTAGCTGTTCCGAAGCAGGCCGTTTTGTGTCTGCAGTGGAATTGCTAAAAAACATACGGTGAGTAGGGTTGGTTAGCTTTTTAGGGGCATGATTATGTGCTGGTAGTCGGCGGCTTTCGGATCGCGAAGCGAGGTTGGCTCAAGCTTACCGTTAAAGCCGAAGGTAACTTCATCGCCAGATAGCGCGTTAAGGGCATCGAGCAAGTAGCGGGAGTTAAGGGTAATACTGCCGCTGCCATTAACTACTGCGGTGGCGGTAGCGGTGTTTTCACCAAGCTGTGAGGCCACGGAGCGAATACTGATTTCACCCTTGGATTCATCGACCTCGATGGTCACACTACCGGCCGACTCACGGGCGAACAGGCTCGATACTTTGGTGACATTTACAAAATCACTGCGCTTGAGCGTCGCTTCGGTAGCAAATGACGCTGGAATAAGTTTTCGGTAATCAGGGTATTTACCATCAACCAGGCGCGTAACCAGTTCAACGTCACCGACTTGGAACAGGACTTGTTGTTCGTCGTGGGTCACCTGTACGGGATCATTGCCATCACCGATCACACGTAGTAAGTCTTGCATGGCGGAGGCCGGGATCAATAACTGAACGTCTTCTTTGTTGGCACCGAGGTTTTTCTCGGCAAGGCGATAACTGTCGGTTGCCGCAATATGCAACTTACCCTCGGCGGTTTGGAATAGTACGCCAGTCAAAACAGGACGGGTTTCGTCACTGGAGGCAGCGAAGACGACTTGCTGTAAGCCTTTTTTAAATAAGGCGCCGTCGACACTCCATTGTTTGCCGCTCGTAATAGCCGGCATAACAGGGAAGTCATCGGCCATGATGCCGTTGACCACGGACTTGTATTGGTCGGTGGTGACATGCAGTTTAGATTCTTGAAGGTCAAGTTCGATCGTGCCATCAGGTAGGCTGTTTACAAAATCTTGCATCAAACGGGCAGGGACAGTGATGGAACCTTCTTCTGTTACTTTGGCGCCAATGTAGTGTGTAATAGCAATATCAAGGTTTGTTGCGGCAATACTGAGCCGGTTATTACTGGTCTTAATAAGTACGTTCGCGAGTATTGGTAAGGTGCCGCGACTATTGGCGACACGGGCTACTGAGCCGAGTGCACGATTAAGGTTTTCCTGGGTTACTTGTAATTTCATGGTTGTCTCCTACTAGTAACTAAATAAGTTTAATAATTTTTTGTTTGTCTTTGTAGGTGGTGTGGATTGTGGGTAAAAATACGGTATTAACAGATTGGAAAACCTGTTTTTTGCTGTGGGAAAGGGACGGTAAAAATACAGAATAAGCCGTGTATAAAGCCCTAGTTTTGTACACACGCTGCAGTAAAAATACATTTTGGGTGTATAAATAAATGATTTTTGCACACCAATCCAGAGCCTTACCCACAGTTTTTGCACTGGATCGAAGGACAGTATTACGCATAGAGATGCTCCTTAATTTCGGAAATAGCGTTGCGCAGCGCAGCATCAACTTGTGATTCTTTTTGAATTTTGTCGACTGAATGGATGGCAGTGGTATGATCTTTGCGGCCAAGCTCGCGGGCAATTTTTGGGAAGCTTAGATGAAGTTCGTTTCGGAGCATGTACATGGCAACTTGGCGGGGGACTACAATATCTTTGTCGCGCTTTGGACCAACAATGTCTTCTATTGGGATCTGGAAATGACGCGCGGTTCGTTCAATGATCTGCTTGGCGCTCAAATGCTTCGGCCTAGTTTTGCTGACGTTCAGCAAGCTGGCTGTCAGGTCGAGTGTCGGTTCAATATTGCGCATTTCACACCAGGCCAGTAGTTGGTTAAGAGCGCCCTCGAGCTCACGAATGTTGGTCTGGCCATTAGTTGCCAGGTATTCGATAACTTCTGGGTCCAAGGCAGTGCCATGATTGGCGGCTTTGGTTTCGATGATGGCGCAACGGGTTTCAAAGTCAGGGATTTGCATGTCGATACTCATGCCGCCGGCGAAACGTGACTGCAAACGTGCCTCGAGACCATGGATTTCCTTCGGTGGTTTATCGGAGCTCATAATAATCTGCTTATTAGCCTGGTGCAGCGTGTTAAAGGTGTGGAAGAATTCTTCCTGTGTCTTATCTTTGCCGGCGATGAACTGTATATCGTCAACGATCAAGACATCGGCTGTGCGGTAGTAGCTGGCAAAGGCCGCGGTGGTGCGCAGTCTTAACGCCTGCACGAATTCACGGACGAACTGCTCAGTCGATATGTAAAGGATCTTAGCTTTTGGATCGTGAGCGGCAATGGCATTGCCAACGGCCTGAATTAGGTGAGTTTTGCCAATGCCAACGCCGCCATAGAGCAACAACGGGTTATACTTTGTGCTCGGTTGACCGGCAATTGACTGGCAAGCGGCAAAAGCCAGCTCGTTGCCATCACCAACGACGAAGTTGTCGAGCGTGTAGCGTTCGTTTAATCCCTGGCCGTAGTCATGGGACAAAACATTCTTTGGGTCGCCGGCAAACTGTTGAGTCGCTGGCGCAGAAGAGGTGACGTTTGATTGCTTGGCTTGTAGCTCGCTGAGTACAACTGGTTTATCGCGATGATCAGACGGCTTCGGCGAGCTGGATGACACCGTCTTGAACTCAACGCTGTCAACTTTGACTCCATTTTTCTGCAAAACAGTCGTTAAGAGCTCGGTGTATTTCTTTTCGAGGGTTCGCTTAATGAAGATGCTGGTGACGCCAATTACAATAAGACCGTCATCTTGCTTGAGCAAGGTCGTCGTTTTAAACCACGTGACAAAGTTGCCGCGAGAAACGGATAGCTCTATCTCCCCCAAAACTGCTTGCCACAAACCATCGTGCTGCATAACCGCTCCTAATGTATCCCTAATATACCCGACAGAGGGGAAGTTTTCCACACCTTTTCTGAGATTCTTTTTTAAAACTTGGTCAAAACTACGAAAATCATGACAACGGGGGTAGATTTATACACAGCCAACGCTCCCATCTAGTAATCTGTGGACAAGACTGACGAATTGGTGGATAAGTAGACCAAATTTGAGGTTATCTATTGTGAAAACTACGCCATTAGCCGACAGAAAAGCTTCGACGGGCCATGGCCTGGGCACAACTCTTTACAAAGAGGTGGATAACAGATATAATCATGTCAACATATCTAACAAATCTAATAAGGAATTACTATGCCAAAGCGAACATATCAACCAAAGAAGCGCTCACGCGCCCGCGAACACGGTTTTCTAAAGCGCATGGCTACCAAAGCTGGCCGCAACGTTCTTCAGCGCCGCCGCAACAAGGGTCGCACAAAACTTTCAGCCTAAGGAGCAAGCTACCTTATGCTTGCTCAAGCACACCGATTTCATGGCTATGGCAGTCTCCGCGGCGTTTATCAGCGCGGGCAGGGCTTTCGCGGCTCACTCATCAGTGTAAAGTTTGCTACCCGTGATCCACGCAAAGCTTATAGAGTGGCGGTGGTAGTTAGTAAAAAGGTGCATAAATCAGCCGTGGTGCGTAATCGTATTCGCCGACGTGTCTACGAACTGGTCCGTACTGCCGACGATCAGCCGGCACCAGGTACCGATGTTGTGTTCACGGTCTTCAGTGAGCAAGTGGCCGATCTAGAGGCGTCCAAGTTAAAGACGATGATCAATGAATTACTGCAAAAGGTCATCAATCAAGCCACGGCAAGCGGTCAAACACCGGTCAAGCATGCTATAGTAGACCTAGATATATCCAAAAAGGAAGAGAAGTAAAGCCTCATGTTTACGACGTTTATTGTTCAGCCGCTATTTAACTTACTCGTGGTTATCTACGCGCTTATACCTGGTCACAACTTTGGTTTGGCCCTGATTATATTCACGATTGTCATTCGTTTGCTATTGTGGCCGCTTGTAAAAAAGCAGCTCCACCAAGCCAAGGCAATGCGTGCCATGCAGCCCGAGCTCAAGAAGATCAAGGCAGCCACCAAGGGCAACCGCCAAAAAGAATCGCAAATGCTCATGGAGCTCTATAAAGAGCGCGGCATTAATCCGCTCGGCGCCTTCCCGACACTGATCGTTCAGTTTATCGTCTTGATTGGTCTGTATAGCGGCCTGCAAAAGATCATCAAAGATCCGCACAGCATCGTTGATTTTTCGTATCCGTTTGTGCAGCACTTCGGTTGGATACAGGAGTTAAGTCATAATATTCACCGCTTCGACAACACCTTGCTGGGCTTTGTTGACCTCGGTCGAGCGGCGATAAGTGCTAACGGCCTATACTGGCCGGCCATGTTGATTGTCCTTGGCAGCGCTGTTGCCCAGTACTTTCAAGCAAAGCAATTGATGCCCGACACAAAAGACCAACGCAGCCTGCGGGCTATCCTCAAAGAAGCAGGTGCTGGCAAGCAAGCTGATCAGTCCGAGGTTAACGCCGCTATTGGCCGCAGCACCCGTTACCTGATCCCGGTCATGATCTTCGTCTTCACCGTTAATTTGCCATCAGCCCTTGGTCTGTACTGGTTGGTTGGCGGTCTCGTAGCCTTTATCCAGCAGAGTATTGTCCTCGGTAAGGACGAGACAGAGCTCGAAGCGCTGGCCGACAAGCCGGGTCGCAAAGACGTAAAAGCCATTCCTGAGGCCGAAGTTGTTGCTCAGCCTGCTCAAGCTAGTCAGCCGAATAAAGCTAAGTCGGCGAAGAAGAAATCAGCTAAATCCAAGAAGTCCGGAGCCAAGCGAAAGAAGAAGTCATGAATGATTCAATAGACGACGCTGTAGCTTACGGCAAGAAGTACCTCGAAGATCTGGTGTCCTTCTTTGGTTTGAACACTGATGTCGAGGCTAGCTGCGACGAAGAGGTTATCCAGCTAAACGTACCAAGCACTAATTTGAACGGTTTTTTGATCGGCCAGCACGGCGACAACATGCGCTCACTGCAATATTTGACGAGCACCGCTCTCAAGAACAACGGTTATGAGCACAACCGCGTCAACGTCGACGTCGCCGATTATAAGAAGCAGCGCGCCGAGCGCCTCCGCGAAAAGGCCGCCGAATGGATGACCACTGTGAAAACATCGGGCGAACCAATGGACCTCGAGCCAATGAACGCCGCCGATCGCCGAGTTATCCACCAACTAGCTGCCGAACTTGGTTTAGTTAGCGAATCGGCTGGTGATGGCCGCGAGCGGCATATTGTGCTTAAACCAGCCGATTCTTAGTCGTTGAGGGCGCGGTTGTAGACGGCGAGAGTTTGCTCGGCCAGGCGCTGCCATGAGTATTGGCTGGCCTGGTGACCGCCACGTTTTATGAGCTCAGCGCGCAAATTCTTATCTGTTAATACTTCGTTGATGGCGTCGGTCATCTCCTCGACGCTCAAAGGGTTGAAGTAGTGCGCGGCATCGCCGTAGATTTCGGGCAGGCAAGTGGCGTTGCTACTAACTACTGGGGCGCCATGGACCATAGCTTCCAGGGCGGGTAGGCCAAAGCCTTCGCTGAGCGAAGGGAAGACATAGGCCGCGCAGTGCTCATAGAGCCAGCGCAGCTGGCCTTCGGAGGCAAAATCGGTAAAGACTACGCCGGGGATGTCTTTGGCCGCTACGTCGGCCGCGATTCGTTGGTAATTAGCATCTTTTTTGCCAACCAAAACTAGCTTAAGATTAGGGTGCTGACCCCTGAGCAGGGCATAAGCTTCAATCAGGCGTTCCAGGTTCTTGTGCGGCGTCGGCCTGCCTACATACATAATAAATTGAGTATTTTGCAAGTCAGGGTAGGGAGTCGGATTGTCGGTGATGCGGTCGGCTGCTTCGTGGGTGATCGTGATCTTATCCGGGTCTACGTGACTAAAGGCGGCAAGGTCATCTTTGACGAACCCGGATGGCGTGATCACGGCCGTCGATTTACGGGCCGCGCGCTTAATAACCTGCGCGTAGATCTTTTGCTTGATTACAAACGATGTTCGCTTTTTGTCCGGGTTATGAAACCTTAAGGTCGTTAAATCGTGCACGGTCGTCACCGTTTTGCCGCGGTATAAGATTGGCTGTTGCGGAAACGTAAAATGCACTAAGTCGGCCTGTAGCCTGTCTAACTGCTCACGGAAACCCATCTGTTCATCAAACGTAAACTCCTTGTGGTCACAGCTAACCTTCGTAAAGTTCGGGCTCACCGGATCCCAGCCATCCATATCCTGAGGCTTGAGCAGCACAATATATTGATGATTCGACTCGAGAGTCTGTAAGTATTTGAGCAGGCGTTCTACGTAGCGGCCACTGCTGGTTCTGAGTTCCCTTGCGTCGATTGCGATTTTGGCCATACCACCATAGTAAACGCTGTTGTTAAAGAAAACTACGCAAAAGTAACAATAATGGGTATAATTCTAGATACGAAACTTAGATAACGTGGAGGAAACGTGGCTAAAAAAGCATTGATTACCGGTATTACCGGACAAGACGGTTATCACCTGGCAGAACTATTGAACAAAAAAGGCTACGAAGTCTTCGGTATCATCCGTGGGCAGCACAATCCAAAGCGAATCACCGTTGAGCGCGAGCAACCGTTTGTAAAATTAATCGAAGGTGATCTGACTGACCCTTCTTCCCTCATCCGCGCCGTAGAGTTAGCCCAGCCGGACGAAGTATACAACTTGGCAGCTATTAGCCATGTGGGCCATTCGTTTAAGGTTCCGCAATTGGTTGCAGACGTAACCGGAAAGGGCGTCCTTAACATGCTTGAAGCGATTCGCCTGAGCGGCCGCGCCGACCAAATCCGCTTTTACCAAGCATCTACCTCCGAGATGTTTGGCGGTCTCGACTACAACCGACCTGGGCTTGGTTACGACGAAGAAGCTGTCTTCCACCCACGCAGCCCATACGGTGTCGCTAAGCTTTATGCGCACTGGATCACAAAGAACTACCGCGAAAGCTACAACATGCACGCCAGCTGCGGTATTCTGTTTAACCATGAAGGCGAACGCCGTGGTCTTGAATTCGTAACCCGCAAGATTACCAACGCTGTGGCACGAATTCACCTCGGCAAACAAGATCATATCGAGCTCGGCAATCTTGATGCCAAGCGCGACTGGGGATATGCCGGTGATTACGTCGAAGGTATGTGGCGGATGCTGCAGCAGGACGAGCCAGGCGACTACGTGCTTGGCACCGGAGAAACGCATTCTATCGAAGAGTTCCTCACCGAAGCGTTTAAAGCAGTTGGCATCGATGACTGGAAGCCGTATGTTAAGCAGAATCCAGCATTCATGCGTCCTGCAGAAGTCGATATCTTACTCGGTAACCCGGCTAAGGCCGAAACCGTACTTGGCTGGAAGCGCACCGTAGACTTCCCTGGCTTGGTTAAGCTGATGGTCGAGAACGACATCAAAATCGAATCTGAATCTAGTAAATAGTCTAAGAGTTAGTTTGGGCACGAAGGTCGGCAACAACGTCGGCCAAGGTCTTTGCTGTGCCAATTTCGGGTTGCCAGCCAGTGGCTGCGGTTAGTTTTTGGTGGTCACCGTAAATCTCGGGATTGTCTGAGGGGCGCATTTTATCTTGGTCCTGCGTGATAGTTGCCTTGGTGCCGCTGGCTTTAAGAATGCCTTCAACAATGTCGTGACCGCTCAAGGCTTTGCCGGAGCAGATATTGTAGGTTTCGCCCGGTACGCCCTTGTCGAGCAAGAGGCGGTAGGCGCGGGCGATGTCGCGGACATCGGTATAATCGCGCTTAGCATCGAGGTTGCCAACCAGCACTTCGTCCTGGGTGCCTTGTTCGCAGGCAAGGACCTGCTGGGCAATATCGGGCACAATAAAACCGGGGCCCTGTCCGGGCCCAGTATGGTTGAAGGGACGGGCGATAATCACCTCAATGCCGCGCCCAGCGTAATACTGAGCTAGTTGCTCTTGACCGAGCTTACTGACAGCGTAAGGCGAGCTGGGCAGCGTAGGTGACGATTCAGTAAGCGGTAGTGTAGCTGCGGTGTCGTACAGAGCGCCAGAACTAACTATCAGAAATCGCGGCCGAGTATTTTGCTTCAGGGCTGCTTCAAATAAGTTGCACTCCATGCCGATGTTGCCGGTAATATAGCGCATCGGGTCATCGAACGAAGGTCCTACAGAGGCCAGGCCTGCTAGGTGGATCACACCGGTAACGTCGCTGAAGTCGATTGCTTCGACCGCGTTGGCGTCATTTAGATCGACCGAATAGGTGTTGCCCGACGGGTTTGAGTGATTTACGGCCATCCGCGGGCCACCAACACTAACAACCTCAATCCCATGATCCGAGAGCTCTTTTATAAGGTGTTTCCCAACAAAGCCGTTGGCACCGGTAACTACTACTTTAGGCATACTATTAGCGTACATTAGGGGCTTGGCTTCACCAAGTGCCATTGCTTCAGAGGTCACAAACAGATAAAATGGTGGGAATGCATAAGCTCCAACAGCGCTACCGTTACTCTTTTATTCTGCTCAAACAGCTCGTCAAAACTGACTTCAAGTTACGTTACCAGGGGTCGGCGCTCGGGTATGTCTGGTCCCTGCTAAAGCCGCTACTTCTGTTTGTGACACTTTACTTCGTGTTTGCTCGATTCCTCAACTTTGGTGACACCATCGAGCACTACCCACAATACCTGTTACTCGGTATTCTGCTGTGGAATTATTTTACCGAGGTCACGACCGGTGCCGTCGGTGCAATTGTCGGCAAGGGCGACCTCATGCGAAAGATCAACTTTCCGAAATACGTTATAATCCTGGCCGGCTCATTCTCTGCTTTTATAAACCTTTTACTAAACTTTGTAGTGCTGAGCGTTTTTATGGCGTTTGGCGGTATCAGCATCGGCTGGAGCGGACTTCTTATTATTCCGTTAATCGCCGAACTGTTTATATTTTCAATTGCGCTAGCATTCTTCTTAAGCGCCTTGTTTGTAAGGTTCCGCGACATCTCCTATATTTGGGAAGTTGTGATGCAGGCAGCCTTTTATGCGACCCCAATTCTCTATGCCCTACAAATTGTTCCCCACAACATCGCTAAGTACATGATCCTTAACCCAATGGCCCAGATCATTCAGGATTCGCGGTACGTATTAATTACTAATCAGACCCAGACGATTAGCTACGTCTATGGCGGCAACAGCATTATATGGGCAATACCGATTGGGGTCACGCTCATCACAGTCGTTTTAGCGGCTACTTACTTTAGAAGTCGTTCTAAATATTTTGCGGAGGAGGTGTAGCCATGTCCGACGAAATTGCGATTAAAGTCGAACATGTTTCTAAGAACTTCGTATTGCCACACGAAAAGGTCAGTTCAATAAAAGGCTTGTTTACTAATGTTGCTAAGAAACGCCATGGGCGTACTATAGAAACTCAACACGCCCTTAAAGACATCTCGTTTGAGATTAAAAAAGGTGAATTCTTTGGCATTGTTGGCCGTAACGGTAGCGGTAAAAGCACGATGTTAAAGATATTAGCCGGCATCTATCAACCGACTTCGGGCAGGGTGCAAACGTATGGTAAGTTGGTGCCATTTATTGAACTTGGAGTTGGGTTTAACCCTGAGCTTACTGGACGCGAGAACGTATATTTAAACGGGGCGATGCTTGGATTTTCCGAAGCTCAAGTTAAAGAAATGTACAGCGGCATAGTTAAGTTTGCCGAGTTAGAAAAATTTATGGACCAAAAGCTAAAGAACTATTCATCCGGAATGCAGGTTCGTTTGGCCTTCTCTATGGCTACCCGTGCAGAAGCTGACATTTTGTTAGTTGACGAGGTGCTTGCAGTCGGCGATGCAGACTTTCAGCGCAAGTGCTTCAGCTACTTCAGATCTTTAAAGAAAAACAATAAAACTGTTGTTTTTGTAAGTCATGACATGGGGGCTATTAGAGAATATTGCGACAGAGCTCTCTTAATTGATGAGAGTGAAGTACAAAATATTGGTAAAACATCTGAAGTATCGCGTGAATACAGCCGCTTATTTATAGAGCAATCATCATCAGAGGCTTCTGCCGAACAAAAGGATAAGGATAAGCGCTGGGGCAACGGTAATGCCAAGGTTAAAAATCTTTCCCTAAACAAGACTATTTTTACAGACAGAGACGACACACTCCGACTAACCGTAAAAGTGGAAGTTTTTCGCCCGGACTCAGACCTAATGACGGGGTTTAGAATAAGAACTGCTGCCGGTCAATCTCTTCACGAAACAAATACCTGGGTTGCAAATAAGAAAATGCCAGAATTGCAGCCAGGAGAAACTTGTGACGTTGTTTGGGAGCTTCCCAACTTATTCACAGACGGCGAGTATACTATTGATACTTATGTCTACGGCGAAGGCACCGTAGTGTTAGATGCCTGGGATGAAGGCATAGTGTTCACAGTGAAACGTCCCGATGCCCAGGGTTTTTTAATAAATATTCCACCATCAGTAACTATAAAAAAATAAATCATTTGCAATTCCAAAGACAACTAAATGCTATAATTATATAAAGTAGAGCCATATTCAATGCCCGAAACCTCAAAAAATAAGCCACAAGTTGCCGTAATAACTAGAACTAAAGACAGGCCCTTATTACTAGAGCGTGCTCTCAAGAGTGTTCTTGGTCAAACATACGACGACTACATAATGGTCATTATTAACGATGGTGGGGACCCTAACGTTGTCGAAGAACTGGTAGCTAAGCAAAAAGTGACTAAAAGGGTGAAGGTGTTGCACAATGATAGTTCTATAGGAATGCAGGCTGCGGCCAACAAGGCTATAATGAGTATCGACTCAAGATATGTGGTCGTGCATGATGATGACGACACGTGGCATCCAGACTTTTTAAAGGAGACTACGGAACGTATGGAGCAAACAGGAGCTATGGGTGTTGTAGCGTCTACTGATTTAATTACGGAGAAAATTGAAGGCAAAACAGTAAAATTGCTGGAGAAAGTTAGGCTTTTCCCTGACGTCAGGTTTATTAGTCTATACAGAATGTGCTATGAGAACTATGCTGCACCTATAAGTTTCATTTTTAACCGTGGCGTATTTAAAACAATTGGCTACTATGATGAAACTCTAGATGGATTCGGCGACTGGGATTTTGCCCTACGTTTTTTGTTAATTCACGATATTGATTTTCTGTATTCGAAAAATGCTCTAGCGTTTTACCACCAACGGCCTCAATCCGATGGAGTTAATCAAAACAGTGTGTTTGCAAACAACCAGCAACGCCTAGAGAACCGTATGTTCAATCGTTACTTAAGAAATGATATAGCAGAAGGTAAGTTGGGGCTGGGCTACATAATAAACTCTTTACGCAACAGCCCCTCTGAGATGCCGGCAGCGCTGCAGTCTTTGTCTTTGCGTATAAATGAGCAGTCTGAAATTACATCGAAGATAATTAATGATAGTACTAATAGGCTGGAAAGCTCAATGGATCAACAGTTCAAGCAGCAAAGATCATTACTCAATTTGGCTGTACAAAAATTACACCGCAAACTAAGACGCAAAAAAAATGATTAGTAAAGATACCTTTCCAGTCTATGCGCAATACAACGAAGACGTAATACTGGGCACCTTGTTGTCTGAAGTAAAAAAAGGTTTTTATGTAGATGTGGGTGCCAACAATGAGGAATATCATTCAGTCACAAAATATTTTTATGATCGTGGCTGGCGTGGCATAAATATAGAACCAATCCCCCGACTTATCGAGGGCTTTTTAAAGAAGCGTCAAAGGGATATAAACCTGAACATAGCCGTTTCAAGCAAAAAAGGAACGCTAAAATTCCGCGAGTACCCTGAGCACGACGGACTTTCTACTTTCAGTGAGCCACTTAAGGAAAATGCTAGCTTACCACACAAAGACTACATGGTTAAGGTTGATAGGCTGGCCAATATTCTTAAAGAGCACAATGTTGAAAAAATTGATTTTCTTAAGATCGATGTTGAAGGCTACGAAGCCGAAGTACTTAAGAGTAATGACTGGTCAAAATACCGACCAACAGTCCTCTGCGTAGAGGCCAACAAACAGCATGAGAATTGGCCTAAATATATCAAAGACAATGGCTACGAACTATCGATATTCGACGGACTTAACCAATACTATATAGCCAAAGAAGCGCTATCCATCATGGAAGGCTTCGCGGAAAAGGCGGCTATTATGGCCCACAATGCTCTAAGAAATCACCACATTGCTATCTGGAAGGAGGATATCGCTCGAATTAAGTTCCTAGAAGAGTTTGCCTCAAGGCAAGATGAACTCATAAAATCTACACAGAGGACACTTGTTAACCTTGATGCAGAGTTTAAGCTCGAGCAAGCAGAGTCCATGAGAGGGAAAAGCTTGCTGCGAAGACTAAGGGTGGCGGCCTACGGATTAACGCTTGGTTACATTAAAGACCGTAAGTAGACTAATCGTTTACTGACTTAGAAGCTTGATAATTTTAGTCGTTGTGTGGCTCCAAGAAAAACTCTTCAGATGATCCTGGGTAGCTTTCCTGTATTTGTTCAAATCGGCTGGACTATCTTTGTCTAACAAGCCTTTTACAGCTGCAAATATACTTGCGAAATCTTTAGCGTAAAACGGAAGATCACCAGCAACTTCTTTAATTGATGAGTTTTCATATGTAATAACACGAGCTCCATAGTTCATAGCTTCCAAAACCGGTAGGCCAAAACCTTCGTAGACGCTCGGGAAAACGAAAGCCAAGGTATTTTGATACAGCCAGTCTTTTTGTTCGTCAGTAACAAACCCCAAGAAGACAATATCCTCAAGATATGAGGATGCTGCAACGTATTCCTGTGTGTCGGCCGTAGGGATTGCTTGTGGCCCTTTCATGGTATCGCCCACTAACACCAGCCGTATGTCATGTCCTTGAGCCCTAAGGTTGTTGTAGGCGGCTACAAGTTCTTTGAGCTTACGGCGTGGATCAGCGCCTCCAACGAACAGAAGATAAGGCTTGGCAGTTAGGTCAACTGGCTCAGGGAAGTATCCCCAGCTGTTTTGCATGTAACGGTTGAATTTTGGTGTTTTTGCAACGGTATTTGAGGCTACTAAATCTACTCCCAGGTGAACTACAGTTATTTTTGAAGGATTAACTCCAAGATATTTTACGAAATCGTTTTTTGTATGCTGTGAAATCGCAATTAAAAGATCAGCACGCTTGGAAATCACCCGGTTCTTAAAGGCGTACCGTTGGCGCTGAAAGTGCCGTTTGAGGGCAGATCTTCGGCGCAGCTGGTGATTACGAGCAGTTTTATAGGACCAAAGGTAATCGGCTTCCATTACGTAAGGAATAATATCGTACAGCACAAGAGCTGTCTTAACATTCTTACTTTGAGGCAATGGGCGCATTTGATCAAACTGTAGAAATGATTGTATCCCCGTGAGGTTAGTTATACGATCATCGCCTTTGTATAATTTAATAAATCCACTGAGCATATTAAAAATAGCATTAAGCCTTCGTAGTTTACCCCTAAAAACAAGCTGACTTCTATTGGCTTCTGACAAGCTACGCACTTCGTAGTTAAGGCCGCTCAGATCAAGAACTGACAGTGCCTCTTCACGGTCTTTTTCATATAAATAAAGAACAAACCTATGTTCGGCTTTTATGCTTTCCGGGATATTCTTAACAAAATTTATAGCAGTCGCCCCAATACCGCGCATACGGTGGGGTGTTTGTATAACTGATAAATCAAGTCCTATCGTCATTTGTTTATATCTTTCGCCATGTCCAGAATTGTCTCTGCGCTTTTGCCCCAGCTAAATTTAGTTGCTTGGTCGGGGCCGGCCGTTCTTAGCTTGACAGCAAGCTTTTCCCAGTCTTCAAGATTAGATTTAATCGCTTCGGTTAGCCCCTCGGTGTCGTTGCTGTCTATCGTGTCGCCTACTCTGCCAACTACTTCTGGCAGCGAAGAATTGTTCGCAGTAATAACGGGCACACCACATGCCAATGCTTCCAGGGGCGGCATCCCAAAGCCTTCATAATGGCTAGGGTAGACAAGCATTTTAGCGCCTGATATTATCGCAGGCTTATCTTCGTCGGATACATAGTGAGATGGCCGCATAATATTAAAACCTTCCCCAACTCTGTTTACTATCTTGTCAAAAAGTTTTTCTATTTTCCATCCGTTAACACCAACCAGAAGTAAACCAATCTTATCGGTCGTGGCTTTGGGGAGACTGCAGTAGGCTTCCACTAATCCGTCAAGATTTTTTCTGGGCTCCAGATTAGACAAGGCAATTATATATTCGCCCTTAATACCGTATTTGTTTTTTACGGCTTTAATTTCGTCTAGGCTTCTTTTATAAAAGTAACGCTGGTCAGCGGCTGGATAAGCTACCACGATTTTTGATGGATCATATTTATAAAATTCAATTATTTCTCTTTTCGCGCTCTCTGATATTGTAATAATACGCTCAGATTTTGCTATAGATTTTCGTACGCCGTTAGACAGAAATAAAGCGTTTTTTTCATCAGAGTACTGTTTAAATAACTCATATGATAAGTCATAAATAATTACGCACGATTTACTAAACAGCAAGGGCATATCAACAAATCTAGTAAATACATAAAGACCTTTGCCACAAAACAAATCGAGTGGCGGCATTTTTCTGCGATGCCAAAGAGCACTCATAACGCGGAAAGAGAAGGGCACAGTTTTGTATTGAATGTGTTTAAACCCAAATGAATTAAATCTGGGCACGGTATCGCGAGGAATAACTACACAGACAACAGGAACGTTCTCGCCCGTTAGCTTGCGCATTTCAATGATTGTGTCGAGACCCTGCAGTATGCCCAGTACGTATTGCCCAATGCCGCTAAAGTGACCTTCGACGAGGGCGAGACCCTCAATGTATATTGTATTTTTCTTCACGATTATTTGTTTATTATAACAGATAGCAGCGCATTTATTAGTTATAGACTGGCTATGCAGCATCGCTGGCTGATCATAGCTAAATAATGCTAGAATTACCAACAGGTATGCAAAAAATATACATCGATGTCACACAATCATATGCCTGGAAAGGTAAAGCCACTGGCATTATTCGTGTTATGGACGAAATATCTTCACGATTTATGCTGGATGAAACAAAAGACTCATTGTTTGTAGTGTGGGATGAAGTCGATGCTAACTTCTACGAGATTGATTATCCCAGAGCACTATTGGCAAGGCACAGCAAGCCCAATAAGCATGAGGTTGAGGTCACTACGCTTGCGGACAGTAAACTATTAAGGAAAGTGGTGCTAAAGTTGCCGTTATCGAGAACAGTTCATGCTGTGCTAAAAAAGCAACGGCTAAAGGGCGCCGCGGCCCAACAACCCGTCATGTTTGAGCAAAGTTCGATACTATTTATGCCTCATGGCGGCACTTGGGAGTCAGACAAGTACGCCAAAAAGATAATTAGTCTGAAGGTCGAAAAAAATGTCAGGCTCGCGCCGATCCTATACGATTTATGTCCGGTCTTGACCCCTCAATTTTGTTCCGAAGGAATCAGGAAGATTTTTAGCAGCTACATGCAAAAAGTGCTCCCAGAAGCTAGCCTTATTTTGGCAATCTCTAAAAATACCTCAGATGATGCCCAGGCTTGGATAGCAGCGACTCAGTCAAAAAAGCTAACAGCGCTTAAAGTATTTCGCCTCGGTGACGAAATAGCCGGCGGTAATTCGGTAAAGCCAAAAGGTCTAGGGCTTCCTAAGGAATTTGTCCTGTGTGTTGGGACTATCGAGGCACGCAAAAATCACACGAGCTTGTACTATGCATATAAGCTCGCAGAGCAAAGGGGCGTAGAACTCCCCGCTGTGGTAATTGTCGGCCGTAAAGGTTGGCTTGCAGAAGATATATACGAGATCATTACCAACGATCCAACAGTAAAAGACAAGTTCGTCTTCTTGCATAACACAAGCGACGATGAACTGAATTGGCTCTATGGCAACGCTTTGTTCTCTGTCTACCCATCATTTTATGAGGGATGGGGTTTGCCGATAGCAGAAAGTCTTTTGAGGGGTGTGCCATGTGTGGCCAGCAACACCTCGTCTATGCCCGAAATCGCCGGCGATCTGGTCGACTACTTTTCGCCTTACGCCCCGCAGGAGATCATGGAGTCTATATATAGTTTAAGCTCCAATCCTTCGCTTTTGGCACAAAAAGCCAGCAAGCTAAAACAGGGCTACAAGGTGACACACTGGGATGATACCTACATGCAAGTTGCTACGCTTCTTGAAAAACTAGCTAATTGACCTTTGCATTGACAGTAACCTCGGTATTATTAAGGTAGGCAACGCCTTCTTGAACAATAGAGAATTTTTCGCTGTACAAACCTGCCTTTAGTTTTGCAGGATCAAGCCTTAACCTGTATGCAAAACTTGCACCTGGGCGAATATAGTCAATTGCTGACCAGTCGCTTCCAGCCTGCTTTATACAGAGGTATGTCGATGGCCGATTAGCTTGCGCGTTATGCCAGTCATCGGCTATAAACTTACTCTTGCGGTCATTTGGTGCAGACGTTGCAAGTGCGATTGGCTTAGTCGTGTAGAGTCGGTCGTGCATGCCAAATATTGGATGAGGGGAGGTATTCTTATATTCAATGTAGACGTATCTAGGCTTATTTTTTAAGGTTATACTAAGTTCTTTTTTAAGGGGCTCTACCATATTTTCGCCCAACCTGACTTTTTCGTAGGCTTTGATCCCCTTAATGAATGCATTTCTCTTCGCAAACTTTTTTTGCTGCATCATGTTTTTCAGGTAAGCAAATCTGTGCTTCTGGGCCAGACTCCGGCCTCGAAGCCCGCTAGCTTTAAGCGGTTTTCTGACTATTAATACTATCTGGGTGATGATGTGGCCGCCAACCTGCAGCTTTGAGTAGTCATTACCAAAAACAGGACTGATCGATATGCGTTGGTCCATATCGCTTGTGCCGAAATTGAGCTTAAGAGGATCAAGTTCATACCCTTCTGCCTGTAGACGCTTAGAAAGGCTGTAGATATCTTTAGGGCGAAAAATAATGGTGTCTTTATTGTTGTCTACTGTTTCGCCATTGCTTATTACATTGATCTCAGTCGTGTGTACGGCGTAGCCGCCAGGCTTAAGGCATTTAGCTGAGTTTATGATAAATTGAAGTCCGGATTCAATCGAGCCGAGGTGCCCAAGGGCGCAGTTGCTCCAGGCGATGTCGTATTCTCCACTAAACTTTGACGGTATCTTAGTCATGTCCAGCGACTCATAGCTAACGTTCTCATGGAATTTTTTAGCATTACAAATGGAAAGTTTGTTTAGTGATTGTGCGCTTGTAGCTAATTCATATTTCTGCCAATGCTTTGCTTTTTCGGTCCTAAAATCCTGGTCAGTGGCCACGACTTTGACGCCTGCCTTAGCAAAGGCAGCAGGCAATCTTTCTTGGCCAACACCGAAACCTATGGCTTTATTGCCTGCTTTCAGCAAGCCCCGTTCGTGAAGTATTTGAGCCATGATGGCGTTTTGCCAGAATTTATTAGCTTTTAATTGGTAGCCTTCCAGGTTCGGCTTATTCTGTTTTAGTACTTTTGCCCAGTGCTTGTACCAATCGGTATCGAAGTCCGAAAATATCAAAGAATGACTGTGTATCATGTACCCTCATCGCCTCATTAGTAACTAAATTTATACTTGTTAAGTATACACGACATAGGGTTATCTACAGTGAAGGATTATAACGTATATGAATATCTTGAGCTGGGTCATCTATCACAAAATCTTTACGCAGTTCGAGTATTTTGTCGTTAGCAAAGGGCTTCTTGCCGTTAACTCTCCAGACTTTACCCGGGTTCATATTAACTTTTATTGGGCCTTCGCCTGTTCGCTTCAGGTCGATCTGATGTGGACTCCATCTTGTCACGGTTGCGTTCTTGGTAATTACAAATGGGCAGCCTTTGTTCACGCCACAGCGCGTTGTGCCCGGGAGGTAGTAATATTCGCCAATGTTTAGGAGAGGCTCATAGCCGTATATTTCTCCTTGATTCATCTGCGTAGCGCGTAACAGGCGGAAGTCTTGGATGCTTAGGATGCCAATTTGTCCCAATGCAGGGTCTGTCTTGTAAAACTCATATTGTTGGAAAGTGTTATCTGGTTTCTGTGCCTGGATGTAGGGTCGCTGAGGGTAGTTGAGGATTCCGTAGTTTGCTGCAAATACATCTATAGCAGATATAACTAATAGCACATACACAATCGGCTTGCGAGGTAGTTTGCCCAAGAAGAGGATAACTCCGAACGCAAACCAGCAGAGGAATCGTGATGGAACTCGCATTTGGTTGAATATTGGCATGTAGTGAAGAATATTAAACGGGCTAAAGCGCCAGAAGGCACCTAGGGAAAGCGCAGCAGCGATTAACGTAGCAGCTAAGATTAACCAGTCTCTGGTGGACATATTTTTTATGCTTTCCAGCTTGCGAATGGCCAAATACACAAACAAGAAAAGTGTCACTATGCCAAAGTAGTTTGCATATTCGGCCCAGCCGTATGGTTGCGAGTATGGAGCGGTAAGGGCACTCGGGTCTACGGCGTGCCTGAATAGCAGGGCGGCGATAAACAGCTTTGGTGGCACTGGTGCATCAAGCGGTGTAAGTCTTGGATATTCGTGAGTAAACTGGAAAGTGTACAGTAACTTTGATCCACAAAGTACCAAAATCGCGATGCTGGCCAGCAAGTAGGGCTTTAAGATCGGCAAATAACGTCGAACCGCTAGTCCTCGGTGACTTCTCCAGTATCTATAGAGCTGCACGGCTACAATTGCTCCACATATTGCGAGCGTTTCTACGGTCAGGTAGTGCGGTGCGGTGTGGATTAATAGTGATGTGGTTAGCATGAACCAAATCCAGCCTCGTCTCTTGTGGATATTGAGCAAAGTCAGGAATGCCCAAGGCGCCAGTAGATAAACGGCAAAACTTAAGTGGCCGCCGCCGAGGTGCCATGCGTTAAAGCTGCTAAATACCCATATGTAGGACAGCAGTATGCTTATTATGCGGCTTTTTGAACCAAGCCTTCTCAGGAGTAGGTACATGCCCCAGAACCCCAGAACGAAATAAGCCATCATGGCGTAGTGCAGACCAGCGACTGTACCAAACAGCAAGACCAAGGCTGTTTGTATGGAGAAGAGCCCAAATTGCGGGTTGGCAAACAGCGGTGCACCACCTACTGACCAGGCGTTCCACCAGGGAAACTGGTGATAGTGAAGAATACTTGCACGTGCCGCCTCGTAAGATTGCGCAAAGTAATCCCAGTCTTCGCCGCCAAAAATCCCGTTGCGGTATAAGATGCTAAACTTAAATACATAGATCACTACTGGGAGTGTAACCAGTGCTATAAGTGCTAATTGAATGAGATTAGCCCGAGTAATATAAGTTGTTCGAATTGATGTCAGCATAAATGTTTTATTATGAGTACTCTACAGTATGAGACGAAAGCTTAAGAAATACCAAGCTTTTGTAACAAAGCGCCCAAAGCTAATGCTAGAAATTGGATTCTTTTTGCTAACCCTGCTGGTTGTATGTGTCAGCCTATCACCCGTACTTAGGCAAGCGGGTTGGCCGCAAAACCATGAAGGTTTTGCATTCATTGATCGCATAGCAGTTTACGCGGATCATATGCGCCAGGGTGATCTTTTCCCGGTTTGGTCTTCGGCCGATGGAATTGGTATGGGGACACCGTTGCCGTTGTTTTACCATAAGCTTTTCTATATGGTTACTGGCCCTGTTTACATGCTTAGCAACTCAATTAAGTTTACCCTGATATTCGGCATTGGGTTGTTTATGACGTTTGGGGCTTATGGCTTGCGTCAAGCGGTCAAGAAAATTACGCCGCAGACCAGCATTATTTTTATAGCCCCCCAGTTATTCCTTCTATCAAACTACACCTATACTGACTGGCTAGTCCGCGGGGCGATGGCTGAGTTCTCTGCGCTCATGGTCGTGCCCTGGCTGCTTTACTGGTGCCTAATATTGGTAGTAGACAGACATTTTTCGCTATGGATCGTACCAGTGTTATTCGTGCTGTATATGGCGCATAATACCATGGCGCTATACTCACTTATTCCACTAACGATAGCCTATGCAATTTTTCTTACTACACAGAAAAAGAGCAATTTACCTCGCATAGCAAAGAAATCGTTACTGGCAGTTGGCTTGTTTGTTTTGCTTATGACACCGCAATTAGTGTTGCAAAAAGCTTTTATAAAAGATTACAACCCGAGCAAAGTAACACAATCCGGGTTTGAGGCGAGTGAGAATTTTTTGCCGGCTAAACTGTATGTTTACAATGGCAATTACCAATGGCTAGAACGTCCCCAGGACATTACCGTACAGGTCGATATTGGAACGGTGATCATAATATGTGGCGGCACAGCATTCTTATTAGTGAACTTGATTGGTAGGCGCAAAAAGGCATTTGCTTGGCTTCGAAAGCAGGTAGCTGAGCGGCTTATATTTGTATTGTTTCTGCCTTCGACTGTGTTTATTGTATTGCAGCTTCATTATGTGAAACAACTATACCAACACATAGGGTTGCTCCAGTATCTACAGTTCCCCTGGAGGCTGCTGGCGTTTATAACGCCGCTTAGTATGTTGGTCGCGGTATTTGTAATTATCCAGACACACAATACGCGCATCGCAACAGGCCTGCTCTTTGTATGGGCGTTACCGTTTCTAATTTTTTCGCCAATTTGGCAGCAGTTTCAGTATGGTTTTATAACCCCAAAGATGATCGAAGGCGTGATTGCGGCACGTCCAAGTGGCACTGGCTCATCCCTGATGGGTATTGGTGAATACCTGCCACGAATTTACTACGACAACAAAGAGGTCGGAACGCTCGACACGTTGCAGCTGTATGCTGACATGTACCACCAAGGGCGCCAGACAGCAGTTTTAGAGGGGAACTGTACGGTGACCCAGACAGATCGCTACCGTTTCGAACCCTTGATCCTGCGGTTTAAGGTAACGTGTGAAGGCCCTGGAGTCATAGCCTTACCTATAAGTTACAACAACTTTACTCAGATCACGAGTGGTAGTAATCCAAAAAAGTCACTAACGTACTTTAGAAAGCCGACAGATCCACGTATACTGATGCCTATATCTAAGTGCAAAGATACTATCATTGACGTAAAATTGCCTACTATAGGGCGAATGATAGCTAATCAGAGTACATAAGCGGAGGAATACATGCAAAAAATCGAGTATGCAACTATGGCCGAGAGAGAGTCAACATACTGGTGGCACCTAGGGCGGCTTCGCATCATCGAAACTTATCTACAGAAGGCAACAAATGGTAAAAAGAATGTAAAAATTCTCAACGTTGGTTGTGGAACAGGAGGGACATTAGCACTTCTGGAAAAATACGGTGTCGTGGACAACATTGATATCTCTGACGACGCTATCGCCTTCATGAAACAGCTCGGCTACAGTCGCATTAAGAAGGTCAATGACATAGCATTACCGTTCAAAGATGAGTCATATGATCTGGTTGTGGCCTTTGACGTACTTGAGCATATTAAAGAGGATGAGCAAGCTCTCAAGGAGTGGCATCGAGTGCTGACGTCTGATGGTGCAGTCATCATCACTGTGCCAGCTTACCAGTGGCTATGGGGCGAGCATGACGTATCGCTCCACCACCAGCGCCGTTATACGACTCGTCTGCTAAAGCGCACAGCTAATGCAGCTGGCCTGACCCCTGGGCGATTATCGTACGCTATTGCCTTCTCGCTGCCTTTAGTGGTAGGCTTCCGAACTTTACATAAGCTATCCGGTCGCAAAGCTGACTCAGAGACATCCTATGTTGATGTGCCAAATTGGGTTAACACTCTGTTTTCGCAACTCCTCTATGTAGAGGCAAAATTTCATAACTTTGTTCGCTTTCCAGCGGGTACATCTGTAATTACAAGTTTGCGCAAAAAATGAAGCTAATACTTAGACTTGCGCAAAAAAGAGTTTTGCGCTTCGCTGTTGTAGGTACGAGTAACGCATTAATTAGTTTTGGCGTACTGAACATAGTTTTTTATGCCTTTAACTCTAGCAAGATAGTTGCTAGTATTGTTGCCACATCGTGTGCGCTAATGTTTAGCTTTTTCATGAACCGCAATTTTGTTTTTGCCGATAAGACCAAAAAGGCACATAAACAAGCTATACCATTTGTAGTTGTCACAATTAGCGGTACTATTATTGTTCTCAACAGCGTATATCTTTTAAGCTTAAAACTGCTTGATGGTCGTGAGCAGCCGCTGATCGACCTTGCCCATGCTATTACCGGCTTAGTATTGAGTCAAAGCTTTGTGGATATTAACCTCAGTACGGCCATAGGAGCTGTCGTAGCGATGATTTGGAACTATAATGGGTATAGATGGTTCGTATTTAAAAGATCAACTGCCGAGGAACTACTAGATGCAACAAACACAAGCACAGCCTGACCTTACGGTTATCGTACCTGCTTACCGAGAAGAAAAGCGCATTGGGAAGACTCTTGACGAGCTATCGGTATTTCTAAAGTCAGACGTTGCGCTTAATGGTAAGACCGTCGAGGTGTTGGTAGTGTCGGCGAATTCAACCGACAAAACCCACGAAATCGTGCTGGCTAAGCAGAAGCAATTTACAGACCTCAAGCTTCTCAAGCCCGGCAAACAAGTGGGCAAGGGGCGCGACGTCCAATATGGTATGGTTCGTGCACAAGGCGCGGCGATTATTTTTATGGATGCAGATCTGGCTACGCCACTCAAGTATTTGCCTAAATTTTATAGTGCATACCTAAAAGGTTCTGACGTGGTTATAGCGACTCGTAACCTGCGTAAACACCACCCAAACCCTATCAGACGTTTAATCTCAAACGGAGGAAACTTATTATTTAGAGTAGCTGGCGGGGTATGGGTGGAAGACTCGCAATGTGGTTTCAAGTTATTTTCGCATGATGCTGCCCAGCTCTGCTTTTCGAAACTTACCATTATGGGGTGGGGTTTTGACATGGAAGTTCTGGCAATCGCCAAGGCTAATAATTTAAAAATCACCAGTTACCGCGTGAATGACTGGGTTTCGGTGCCCGAGGGTACCTTTGTAGAGGGTATGTTTGCTAACTCATTCAAGTCGCTCCAGGAACTCGCACGCATCCTCTCTAACCGTATTCGCCGTACGTACGTAGATTAGTTGGAGTTAGGCTTACCGAAGGATTCCCAAAAAGTGCTCCAGCCATCGGAGTGCCAGTAGTGTTGTAAATCATTTGCAGGGCCCTTAGAGAACAGATCTATGCGTCCAGGTTGCCACGAGGTAACTGTTGGCGCTGAGTCCAAGACTCCATCAAATCGTACCCAAGGTTGCCACCCGCCGGCATTAGCGTCGTACCATTTCTGCCACAAGACTCCGTCGCTGCCACGCCCAAAGATATCAATTCGGCCATTTGCCCAACTTACGGCGCCTGGTGCGTAGGTGAGTTTTATGCCAGGTGCTGGCGTCCCTAATGACTCCCAGGTTCGCCAGCCATTGGAGTGCCAGTAGTGCTGCAGGTCACCAGCTGGCCCAATCGAGAACAGGTCTAAGCGGCCAACACCCCAGTTCGTAATTGTAGGTGCTGAATTAAGAACACCTCCAAGCCTTGCCCAAGGTTGCCACCCGCCGGCATTAGCGTCGTACCATTTCTGCCACAAGACTCCGTCGCTGCCACGCCCAAAGATATCAATTCGGCCATTTGCCCAACTTACGGCGCCTGGTGCTGAGACAAGTGAAATTCCTGGGGCCGGGCTGCCAAGAGACTCCCAGCTATGCCATGCCCCCGCGCCATACCAGTTGTGCTGCAATTCGCCTGATGAATTGGTGCTAAAGACGTCAAGCCTACCTGCTCCCCAGGTAGTCACTGCAGGGCTTGAGCTAATCGTTCCGCCAACTTTTGCCCAAGGCTTCCATCCACCGTCTGCTGCATCATAGGTTTTTTGCCAAAGTGCGCCGTCGGCACCGCGAACTAGTGTGTCGAGTCTGCCGCTTGCCCAGCTTACAGTAGCAGGGCTATCAACAATATTTGTTGGTCCAAATGTCGAGCCAAACCACTCGGTGTATATACGCCAGAAATTACGATTTCCATAAGCTCCACAGGCATCACCAGCTCCGTTTAGGTTGCTAAGAGCGGATGCGTTTGGCTGATAGGGAGTGTAGTTGTATAGTCCAGCTGTAGTTTGGTTGTAAATGTACACGTCACTGCCACCGCACGCCGCATTTGGGCTGTATTGGATATAGTTGTTCCGGCCGCTGCGGTAGCTAAATAAGCTGGCATCTCGGCTATAACGCTTGAACTGCCTGGCAGCACTGTAAACTTGATTGAAAAATCCGTAGTACTCAGCGTCACATGGAGCCGTATCGGGACAGCCATAGCCTGTCGCGCTGCGATACTGCGTGTCCCACGGCCAATCGTCAGTTACCAGTGACTGCTCTTTTTCTAGTAATACGATCAAAGCTTTGGGGCTTATGCCACAGCTTTGAGCAATATCGTAGATTATCTGGGCACTACTTTTGTTGCCGCCAACATATGAGTTGCAGAGGCCAGATTCCGACGCTTTTGAGGGTGTTTCTTGTCTGTAGTCGCGCAGGCAAGTGTATGGGGCAGGATGCCCTTTAGAAGCGCCGTAGGCAGCACGAGTTGTGCCGCCGTAGGCCTGTGCGCCATTGGTATCGCAGCTTGGCACTTTGCTGTTCAGGAATGCCTGAATTGTTGCTACATCCATACCGTTGGAATTAAAGAATACACCGTCATCCATAATTCGACCTGCCTGGAATTCGGACCCTGATAATGCATTTGCGACCTGTGGGGGTGTGGCGACTACCGTTATGCTAAGAGTCAGCAATAAGATGAGTAAAAGTTTCTTCATAGTTTAGCGTACCTCCACGATTCGTGCAGCGGATGACCCTGTTGCCGTGGACGAAGCATAGCTGAGCGTGACACTCCATGATCCAGTCGCCAAGAATTCAGAAAATGCTGCGCTGAGTGCGGGACACGCAACATCACTGACGTTTTTTACGCCAGTAGAGGATTTTACAAATGTTTTGCTCCCTTGGGTGAAAGTTGCTGTGCAAGTACCACCATCTTCGAACACACCACTAACACGACCACCGACTTCAATATTTCCACCCGCCTGGGTTTGTTCGGCGTAGCTAATAATAGGAGTAACAGATTTTTTTGTGGTTGTGTCTTGGGGAGTCTGTGCTCCTTGTTGCTGTTGCTGGTTTACAATTCTTTGTTTGTTGTCATCAACGCGCTTGTTGTCTTCAGCGGTAGGAGGGTCATAGTTTATTTTCTGCTTCTCCGCAGTATTTTTTGCAGACTCAACCTTATTGTCGCTTCCGAGCTTCGCGTAGAAGCCACCACCCGCGATCGCTATCACGATAAGGGCTAAGAGTAGTATTTTTTTATTAAGCTTGGATTGTTTTTTTATTTTTACCATAATCACTACTAATAATAGCAATTAACAAGAGTTTTGTCCAGTCGGGAGACTTGTATAATAGTCCAAATTTCTTTACTGTTAGTGTAAATGTTTTTACGCTACATAAGCTACATAAGTCGAGCAAAATTGACACTCAAAAAAGACCCGGTACTGGTTATGCTGTTACTGTCTTCTGCGGCATACTTCTTCTTTTATTACCTAACAGATCCTGCGCGGCCAGCCGGCGTTTTTAGCTTTATAGGGCTTAACGATAAGGCGCTCTATGAAGCAGGCTGGTTTGGCTACTACGACCAGAGCCAATATCTCAGGCTCGCCCAAACGCTTGCAAACTTTGATTTCCAGCGCCTTCATGAGACATATACATACGGCATTGGCTACCCATTGGTTGCCGTTCCATTCTTGTGGCTTGGTATTCATTCGGATCCATTCGTATTTTTTAACTTCGCAACCTTTTTGTTTACGGTATTTGCGGTGTACAAAGCAGCCAAGCATTTTATATCTCCGCTCGCTGGGTGGTTGGCTGGGTTTGGGCTGGTGTTTGCCACGCCACTAATTAACTATGTAGACATACCGTGGAATAGCACAATTTGCCTACTGGCCATGGCTGTAATCCTACTTGCTGCCACCGCAAAGAAAGTAACCCGCTGGCACGCATTGGTAGTCGGCTTGCTTATAGGTTGGTCGTTCGCTGCACGCTATGTCGATATTTTTTGGCTTACAATTCTTGGGGTAAGTGCCTTATACAGGGGCGCACTCAAGCCATGGGTTAAAAGCGCTGCATTTATGGTCGTTGGCATGGGCCTGTTTATTGTGCCCGTTATGTATTCGCACTACAAGTATTTTGGTTCGCCTTTACGTACACCGTATGTTAACCACTTGGGCATCGGCGGTGTTGGAAGTAGCGACCAAGGTGCTGGTGCTTACAATTTATCTCGTGTTCCTAATGCCTCGCTTGGCATGCTGGTAAGCCCAAGGCTTGCGGGGTCTATCGACTACGACAGGGGTTTGCTTATAAGCATGTTCTGGGTGATTGCTGCAATACCGGGAGCGGTTATTCTGCTCAGACGGAATACAGGCAAGTTGTTCTGGAAGGTGTTTATTGTGACCACAAGTGTAGCGTTCATATTCTATCTATCATTCAGGGCAAGTACACCAGATTCGATTAAGTACGGCACGCTACACTATTTCAAGATATTCTGGCCAGGGATGGTCATTCTCGCCGTTGCGTTCTTAGATAGCATTATCGGAAAACTAGCGCTTTCACCCACAGCGCCAAAGGGAAAAAAGCAGTTTGCGCCAAACGTCCAAAGGCGTGAGCGGTAGGGTCGTATGCAGTTAGCTAGCAAGCTAGTTCAGTCAGATTTTGTACGGTTCTGTGTAGTGGGATCCAGCGGTTTCTCTATTAATTTTGTAATTTTGACTGTTTTGTATAAAGGAGTTAACTTTCCGATCTTCATGGCTCAACTAATCGCCTGTGAAGTGTCGTTATTCACCAACTTCCTGCTCCATCATCACTGGACATACAAACACAAACACATCAGTAAAAATATTAAGAGCCTACTCTGGCAATTCCATGCCAGTTCCTGGGTGGCCATAATCGGTATATCGGCAATGGTAAGTTTTTGCGTAAAGGTGCTAGAATTTAATTATATTGTGGCGTTAGCGGTGAGTTCCATAATCGCGCTCGGCTGGAATTTTTACTGGTCAAAGTACGTTATTTGGCGTCATCAGCATGAATAGGAGCATCAAATTAACGGAATATATTTAAGTCAAGAAGGGCACTGTGTAAATGAACGACATTAAGAACTCCGAGAAGTTAGTAACTTCAACTATTGAACTATCTATTGTTATGCCTTGCTTGAATGAAGCAGATACTCTGGGAGTTTGTATTCACAAAGCACAAGAATCTATAAAAAAATTGAAAATTTCAGCTGAAATAATTGTTGCAGATAATGGCAGTACGGATGGTTCTCAGAAAATCGCTAAAAAGCTAGGTGCTCGAGTCGTTGATGTAACAGAAAAGGGCTATGGCAACGCTTTGATGGGCGGTATCGCAGCGGCTAACGGTGAGTATGTCATTATGGGTGATGCGGATGACAGTTATGACTTCTTAGAGATCGACAAGTTTGTCTATAAGCTTCGTGAAGGCTATGAGCTTGTGCAAGGTTGTCGACTCCCGGGTGGTGGCGGAACGGTCGCGCCAGGCGCCATGCCATTTCTACATCGCTGGTGGGGGAACCCCATGTTTACATTTTTTGCACGCCGCTGGTTCAATGCACCGATACACGATATTTACTGTGGTCTTCGCGGCTTCACCAAGCAATTCTATGTTGATCTAAATCAACAATGCACGGGCATGGAATTCGCTACTGAAATGATCATCAAAGGCAGCCTGGAAAAGGCTAAGATCGCAGAAGTGCCGATTACATTACACCCCGATGGCCGCAAAGCCCACGCGCCACATCTTAAGACGTTTCGCGACGGCTGGCGCACACTGAGATTCTTCCTGATGTACAGCCCTCGTCAGCTATTCTTAACCCCAGGCATTTTTCTAATTGTGCTTGGTCTGGTAGGCTCTGTTGCCGGGTTGTCGAACCTACACGTATCTGATGTAACGTTTGGGGCGCACACCTCACTGTTCGCCAGTCTAGCAATACTGTGCGGCTATCAGGCGGTGTGGTTTGCGATTTTCACAAAAGTTTTTGCCATCAATGAAAAGCTAATGCCCCCCGATACTCGTCTCGATAGATTTTTCTCGATAGCTACGCTTGAGCGGGGACTTGGTCTTGGGGTCGTAAGCTTTGCCGTAGGCCTCGCGCTTTTGCTGGCAGCGGTGCACCAATGGTACGTGGTTGATTTTGGCGATTTGGATTATGGTCATACCTTGCGCTATGTCATTCCAGGTATGATCCTGGTGTTCCTGGGCTTCCAAACTATTCTATCGTCCTTTTTTGTCAGTATCCTCGGCATGAAGCGGAGGATCAGCTAAAGGGCTGTGCCAAGCAAAAAAACCAAAACAAAAACAACCACTGCGCTGGGAGGCGGTACAGGCTGCCACAGAAGGGTGATTCCAAGCGCATACAATAAACGAAATCGTGTGTTACCCTAGAGCGTTGTGACAAACACGGCCATTCATTAGTGTAAGACATCTAATTGTTTGCTAGAATAGAAGTAATGATTGTAGTAATAATAGCGGGGGGCTCAGGGACGCGCCTCTGGCCGCTTTCCACGCCTGACTACCCAAAACACCTTCTTAAAGTTAACGGCGACGAGATGTCGCTCATGCAGCGAACCTATGAGCGAGCCAAGTCGCTCACCAATAAGATATATGTTGCTACCGAAGCAGGGCACATTCACCACGTTCGTGATCAGCTGTCTGATTTGCCGGAAGAAGCCTTTATCGTTGAGCCTGCCAGGCGCGGTACCTCAAACTGCATCTTAGCGTCGCTGGTGCATATTGCGGCACATAACGACCCTGACGAGCCAATCGTCTTTCTGGCGGCCGATCATTACATCCGCGACCTGCGTGGCTTTGAGCATAGCTTTAAAGTAGCCTCAGAGACCTCTCAGAGCCATGACAGCCTGGTACTCGTTGGGATTGAGCCGGATTACCCGGCGACCGGCTTTGGCTACATCCAGAAGGGCGACCTGATCGACGAGGAGAAGTTTGTCTTCAGCGTTCATTCATTCAAAGAAAAGCCAGATCACCAAACGGCCATATCGTACCTCAAGAGCGGTAACTACCTCTGGAATTCAGGCTATTTCGTTGGCTCAGTCAATACCTTTAAGCACGCCATGGAGAACTACGCCCCAGAAGTGTATGCCCAGTACCAGGAGCTCGCAAATGCCAAGCCAGAAACCTACACCGAAACCTACCTGGCCTTCGAAAGCATCTCAATTGACTACGCCTTGATTGAAAAAGTAGAAGACTTACTGGTTGTACCAGCGTCATTCGACTGGATGGACTTGGGATCGTTCTCGGATATTCACAAAGCTGCAGCAAGTGATACCGCCGGTAATTATCTTGATGGGCTGGTTGAGACCGAAGAGGTTCAAAACTCCTTTATTAAAAACCATGAAGACAAGCCAGTTGCGGTGATTGGGCTCGATAACATCGTGGTCGTAAACACGCCCAACGGCATACTGATCGCCCGCAAAGACATGGCCCAAAAAGTCGGCGATGTTAGTAAACGCTTTAAAAAATAGGAGCAAGCATGAAAAAACTAATTGCCTTTGATCTGGACGGTACTCTTGCTGAAAGCAAATCTCCATTGCCAGATCGCATGTCTGAGCTACTTAATGAGCTGCTCGACCATTTTCAGGTGTGTGTTATCTCTGGTGGCAAGTTCGGCCAATTCGAAAAACAATTACTCGGTAATCTTAAGGCGGAGCCGGCTAAATTAGAGCGTCTACACCTTATGCCAACCTGCGGAACGCGATACTTTACTTTCAATCTTGTAAAAAACGATTGGGAACAGGTGTACGCAGAAGATTTCACCGAGGCAGAAAAAGCTGAAATTATTACCGCACTTACTGAGGGTGTCAAGAGGGCCGGATTTGATAAAGAAAAACTTTGGGGAGAGCAAATTGAAGATCGCGGCAGCCAGATTACGTTTTCTGCCCTTGGCCAGGAGGCACCTATCGATGCCAAAGAAGAGTGGGACCCGGACAATACTAAAAAACTTAAGGTCCGCGGCATTGTCGCCGAGATGATACCTCAGTTTGAAGTCAGGGCTGGCGGCTCAACGTCCATTGATATTACAAAGCTGGGCATTGATAAGGCTTATGGAATGACTAAGCTCATGGACATTCTTCAGATTGGCAAAGACGACATTTTATTTATGGGCGACCGCCTTCAAGAGGGCGGTAATGACTATCCAGTAAAGGCTATGGGTATCGACAGCCTCGAAGTTTCTCATTGGCAGGACACTGCTCGATCGCTTCAGGCAATTCTGCACGTACTATAGCCATGAACGAAGCCAATATTCAAAAAACAGCTGAGCTACTCAAGCAATTTGAGCCTGGTTTTTTGCCGTATCCAATTTTTGAACAAATCGCTCGATTAGTCGCCTTACCAATCGTGGAATTTGTGCCGCTTCGCATGCACAGCGGACAGTGCGAGGTGCTGCTAATCGCTCGGCCAGAAGACGACGCATTGTGGCCGAGCATGCTGCACACGCCCGGAACTGTGGTCAGGGCAACAGATGTCCATAAAGGCAAGCAGGACGACTGGCAGGCCTTTAAACGTATCCTGGAAGACGAACTAATAGACACTGAAGTCGGCCAACCTAATTATGTGGGAAGTATTTTCCATGAGAGCAAACGCGGTGCAGAACAAGCGCAGCTCTACTGGATTGAAGTTATTGGCGAACCGCGCATCGGCACGTTTTATCCAGTCAATGAATTGCCCGAAGGCCTCATGGAATCACAGCAAAGTTTTATTATGATGGCTGCCAAGAATTTTCAAGAATCCCAAGCAGCGACTTAAGACTCTTCAGGCTCTTCGTTGCTCAGAGTCTGTTGCCAACGCCAAGCATCCACCAGTGAATCTTCCAGAGTTTTTTCGGCCTGCCAGCCTAGTAGCCCGGCTGCTTTACCGACTGACGCGTAGGTGCTGGTAATGTCGCCTTTGCGGCGTGGGCCAATCTCGTAATTCAATTTTACACCGGTGACTGACTCAAATGTCTTTAGTAGCTCCAGGACGCTCGAGCCCTTGCCGGTACCGATATTTACTACGTCGTAATAGGATGCCTGCTTGTTTTCTAGCAAAGCAAGCGCGCTAACATGCGCCTTGGCAAGATCAACGACGTGAATGTAGTCGCGAATGCAGCTGCCGTCATCTGTCGGATAATCGTCGCCGTAGACGGTCAGTTTCTCTCGCAACCCAGCCGCGGTTTGCGTAATAAATGGCACGAGGTTGGCTGGTACTCCACGGGGCAGTTCTCCAATAAGGGCCGAAGGGTGCGCGCCAATTGGGTTAAAGTAGCGCAGGCTCATCGCGTTAGAGATCTCGCTGGCCGTCGTAACATCCCTCAGGATTGATTCGCCCATTTGCTTGGTGGCGCCATAAGGTGATTCGGCTGGCTGCAGTGGGCTATCTTCGGTGACTGGCAGTTTTTTGGGCTCGCCGTACACCGTGCAAGACGACGAAAATACAAAGTGCTTAATCTTGTAGGCGGCAGCCATCTCCAGTAAGCCAATCAACCCACTGACATTGTTCGTGTAATACTTTAGGGGTTCTTTGACTGATTCGCCCACCTGCTTAAAGGCCGCAAAGTGAATGATGCCGTCTACTTTTTCGTCTTCAATAATTTTACGAAGCTTACTTTGATACGTGTAATCCTGTTCGTAGCAAGTAATGGTTTGGCCTAGCAACTTTTGTAAATTTACTATGACCGAATGTTCGGAGTTACTAAAGTCATCGACAATAATCGGGCGATAACCAGCTCGCACCAATTCCACAACGGTGTGTGATCCGATAAAGCCAGCACCACCAGTGACTAAAATTGTCTTCATGAGGCTTTTTTGGCTACGCTTTCGTCTATAACGCCTTGCATGCTCTTACGAAAAGCCGGCACCGAGAACTGCCCAGCGTGTTCGGCGATGTGTTCGTAATTAAACGACTTGGTAAGGGCAGTCTCAAGGGCGGCAGTCAGACTTTTGACGGTTTGCTTTTCGAAGAATATGCCGGTTCGTGGGGTTATGTAATCGAGCGAGCCGCCGCGGGAGTAGGCAATCACTGGCGTGCCGGCCGCTAGAGCTTCGACGGCAACGATGCCGAAGTCATCCATGCTAGGCATGATGAAGCCGAGGGCGGATTGGAAGTGCTGCACGATGTCGTTATCGTTGACGTTGCTTAAAAATGTCACGTTGCGGCCAGCCAGCTTCTCGAGCCGTTTGTGGTCCGGGCCGTCGCCAATCACTACCAATGGCACTTTGAGGTCGGTGCAGGCTTGCACGGCTAGGTCGATGCGCTTGTAGGGCGTTTGGCGGCCAGCCACCACAAAGCCATGGCGCGAGGTGGCCTTGCCAAGGGGCTTGAATCGATCAATATCTACCGGCGGGAACACGACCGTCGAATCACGTTTGTAGTAGCGCTTGATCATTGCTTGAGTGTGGGTGGAGTTGGCGATGATAACATCAGGTTGCTTGGCAGCATGCTTGTCCCAACGCTGCAGTGGGCCAACCAGGGCCTTAAGGCCAAAACGGGCCAGCCAGTTGAGTCCTCGCGGGAAGCCCGGGTTCTTGAGATATTCGTCGTGGCGTATCCAATAATAATGCGTCGGCGAGTGGCAGTAACAGATATGAGTAGTGTCCCGGCCGGTTTTGATACCTTTGGCTTCGGCGCCGCTACTGGAAATTACCAGGTCGTAGTCGCTGAGATCTAGACGGCTAAATGTCCAGGCGCGCAATAGCGGTAAAAACTTTTTGAGTCGCTTTGGTAGTTTTTGAAGCGAGGTAGTGCGAACATCGGCATCGTCGAACCAACTGATGCGGCTGGGGTCGTACTGCGAGGTGTAAATTGGCGCGTCGGGGTACATCCGGTGCAACTCCAGCACAACTCGTTCGGCGCCGCCGATGCCGGTCAGCCAGTCGCAAACAATAGCGACCTTTTGTTTAGGCGCGGCGCTCATCCGCGGGTTCCCTTATGAAATAGCACCACCCAGATTGTTTTAACCAGAATTACCATGTCGTTCCAGAAGCTCCAGTTCTGCACATAATAGAGGTCGAGTTTACGACGTTCTTCGAAGCTGAGATCACTGACACCGGAGATTTGCGCCAAACCGGTCAAACCGGATTTAACACTGAGAATAAGATTCTTTTGCGCGTATTTGTCGAGCTCATAAGCAACTAATGCCCGCGGGCCAACCAGGCTAATATCGCCGCGAATAACGTTGATTAGTTGTGGTAATTCGTCGAGGCTGGCGGCGCGCAGGAAACGTCCAACAGTTGTCACTCGGGGGTCTTTATCGAGCCTGTCGCCATTTTCGCGATATTCTTTGAGGAGGTCAGGCCGACCCATTTTTGCAAAGGCTTCCTCGGGCTCCAAGCCGTTATAGCGAATATTATTGGAACGGAATTTAAAGATGCGAACCTTGCTATCGTAGCGGCTCAAGCGTTCGTGCCTAAAGAAGACTGGGCCGCCATCAGTCAACTTAATAGCCAGCGCAATCAGCAGCATAAACGGTGATGCCAACAGTAAAAACAGGCCGCCAAGCACAACATCAGTCATGCGCTTGACGACCTGGCCCCAGCCAATCAGAGAAGTCTGGTGAACGGCAATAATCGGCACGGCATGGAAAAGATCGACTTCAATTTTACCGACGAATAGTTCGCTGTTTCCCGGTACGAAACGGTAGGCAATATGATGCTCTTGGGCATAGGTTAAGATTTCGTCGTTACGCTCAGTTTCGGGGTACAGCTCGGTCTGGATAATCGTATGAATTTGCTTGTTCTTAAGCTGATCCATCGCTTCGGCAAAGTTTTTAAAACTCTTATACGGCGTGTCGCGCTGCAAACGGTGCTTGATGCCGCCCACGATGCCGATCACGCGGTAGCCAGTAACTTTGGTGTTGCCGAGCGCATCAATCAAACGGTGTGTCGTTGTTGTGTCGCCCACAAGCAGAGTGTTGTTGATGCTGTAGCCATAACTGAACAGCTCGCGGCGGATGCCACGGGCGATGGTGCGGAATAGCAACACAAAGAAGAAGCCCAGGCCGAAACTGTAGGCGGTAACTAAACGTGCAGGGAAAATAGGGGTGTTGGTAATGTAGCTGTAGCTAATCACAAACAAAATGCCGATGAATGAGCCGACGAGCAGGCGTCCGAGCTCACTGAAGCGCTTATCATAAACACGGGATTGGTAGAGGCCGAGAAGTGCAAAGATCAGGATCCAGAACGGTAACAGGCTGACAAGCGCGTAAAGATATGATTCGGCGCCAACACTGGCGCTCAGCGGCTCATGGCTAACCGTTACTCTAAGGATGTAGGCCACACTAAAAGCGAGGATTACGGCTAGAGCATCACCGATTACCAAGCAGACGTTATAGACGGTGGAAGTGTTGTTTTTCATGAGAGACTATATACTGAATTATAGCATTTATGAAAACATCAGCTCTGAAGTATAGTATTTTGTCTTGGGTAAGCGGTTTGAGCGCCCTCATTCTTCTGTTGATGCCGTTCCACGCCTTCTTAACTGTCTGGGCTTCCAGTTTCATCGGCCACTACACCGCATTGCGCCTCTGGAAAGAAGTTATCCTACTGATAATCGGTCTCGGCACGCTATTTTTGATAGCCATTGATCATAAAATACGCAGCCATACGCTAACCCGCCGCCTAGTATGGCTCATATTGTCGTATGTGGTGCTCAATGTCTTATACGGGCTGTATGTTTATTCGCGCGGTGATGTGTCTGCCAAGGCTCTCGGCTACGGCTTAATTGTTGACCTACGGTTCCCGCTGTTCTTCTTAGTTACCTGGGCAACGGCGCTCCGTACTCGCCGTTTGCGCTACCACTGGCAAGGCTTGGTGCTGTGGGCAGCTGGTGGCGTTGTGTTGTTAGGACTGTTACAAGCGTTTATTCTGCCCAACAACTTCTTGAGCCATTTTGGTTACGGCGCCAGTACGATCGATGCTTTTGAGACCATCAACAGCAACAATAACTACGTCCGTGTTGCTTCGACGCTTCGCGGCGCTAATCCGCTCGGGGCCTATTTAATTGTGCCCATCACTGTATTAACGATGATCTTAGTTCGAACAAAACTTCGCCGTAACTGGCAGTTTGGTCTGTTGGGGGGCGCTTTGATCGCGCTGTTCTTTAGCTTTTCGCGCAGCGCCTGGATCGGCGCGGCGGTAGCGGTCGCAGTGGTGCTTGGTCTCAGTTTGCAGTCTAAAAAACTGCAGCGCCAGGTTTTGGTTGTAGCTGGCGTGAGTCTTATTGCGCTGGCCGGTCTAGGCCTTGCGCTGCGAGACAATTCGCAGTTCCAAAATGTCTTCTTCCACACCGAAGACAAGTCAGTCGTTAAAACTAGCTCGAATGATGGGCACCTCAGTGCCTTAAAAGACGGTGTCAGCGACATCGCCCACGAGCCTTTAGGCGGTGGACCAGGGACTGCTGGGCCAGCTAGCGTCTACAACCCCCATGAAACCCGCATTGCCGAAAACTACTTCATTCAAATAGGGCAGGAAACCGGTTTACTTGGCATGGCCTTATTTATCCTGATTAACATCGGCGTCGGCTATCTGTTGTGGTCGCGGCGTGCCGACCCACTGGCATTGAGTTTATTTGCCAGTCTGATTGGCCTGACGCTGGTTAACCTGCTATCTCACGCTTGGGCTGACGACACGCTAGCCTATGTTTGGTGGGGACTAGCCGGTATCGCTATGGCGCCATCGCTCGATAAAACTAGCGACAGCGATAAAGCCGACTCAGTTAAAGATACAAGCAAGTGAACCGGGCAGCCGTAGCGCAATTTGGCAAATATATGCTGGGCGGCGGTGTCTATTTTTGGAGTGGCTACGGCATCTTTGCCCTCGGCTACTCGGTGTTCCATGTCTGGTGGCTGTGGGCTAAAATTGCTGCGGACATTATAGGCTGGACGCTAAATTATCTTGTCCAACGCTACTATGCGTTCGCCGGAACGCATCCTGGTATGCGTGAAATGGATCACGTAAAACGCTATATCTTTATTGAAAGTATCGGCTTCGTACTCGATTATTTGATTATTGCCGGCCTAAACCGTGTTGGCATAACGCCGTATTTTGGCTTTTTTGTTTCGGCGGCTTTCTTTACCGTCTGGAGCTACTTATGGTACAAGTACTGGGTTTTCCCCGGAGCTTCCGACTCAAAACCAACAGTTAGCCACTAAAAAGTCGTCGGCGATTTATGAGGGCACGTGGTAACAACGTGGAAACAATGTTGTTACCACGTGCCCTGGTTTTTGGGAGAGCAAAAGATCAGTTAGGAAAGTTATGTAATGAAAGCATAAGCTGTGGCATACTATTGTTATGAACGAAATACAAACAAATGATCAAATTGCGGTTCGACCAACCAAAAAGCAAAAAGAACTTCTTAGTTATATCGAAAAATTTATTGGTGAGCATGGCTACAGTCCGAGTTATCGTGAAATTATGAGGGGTTTGCAATATACGTCGGTCGCGACTGTCGCACTACATGTTAACAATCTGATCAAGCGTGGACATCTCCGCAAGCGTGACCACTCCGCACGATCACTGGAGGTCGTAAAGGCGAGCGATGAGCCAGCTAAGATCACATCTAACGAGGTTAAACCTGGTGAAGAAAAGTGGCTCGTCGAAAAAGTCGAGCATGCTTTTGGTCAGCTCGAAAACCTGGGCGGCGAAATTAAGGTGGCTAGCTTGGATCACTTGTATGTGCTGCTCGGCGCGCTCAAAGTTTTGGGTCTTGATGGTGCTGCCCAGAGCTTCATGCCCCGATTAACAGCTCTTAAACACCGTCAAGATGGCTGATTACGTCTACAAAGCCGGTAAGCGCGATACAAAAAAGAAGCGACGAAAAGCC
>JAQBRQ010000039.1 GCA_028286385.1 Candidatus Saccharimonadota bacterium | reverse complement strand
TCCACGATCGTCAGTTCTCCATGGGAATGTGTGCTCGGTGGACCGGCCAGGACACGACCAAGTTCATCGACGTAAACAAACTCCGGATATGATCGGTTGCGCAGCCAGACATTAAGCAGCCTGTTTTCTAGCTGACGGGCAAGCTTGGGGAAGCCTTGCCGACGCATGCCCTTGGCTATATCGTACGTTTCTTTGGGCCAACTAACATATGAACCATGGTAATCCCAATGGTCGACCAGATGCGCTTCGCTCAAGGAACGGCTGCGAATACCAGCGTCTGTTAAAAAGTTGCCACTGGTAATATCTTGAGCGATTGCTGTGACATATTTTTGGCGCATTTTAGGTGGCAGATCATCAAAAAATCCGGTGTCTAGCAGGGCGGCCGGATTTGCGGTAGCCGTGCGAATAATTCTAATCTGTCCATCTGGGTCATAATCGAGACCGAGCGCAAAGGCGTTTCTGTCATTTTGCCACAGATGTTCGATGGTTTGGTCTCGAAGCACGTGGGCAGCATTACGGTAGGTGTCGGCCGTGTCCGGGAAGAACCGCGTGGCAGCAGCCATCAGCCCATCATAGGCTAACCCCTGAACTTCAATCGAAGCGATAGGCGCGTCGTGGTTGGCCCGCTGCTTATCCTCATGCACGTAAAACTCTTTTGAATCTTTCCATACTTGATTCTCGATACCATGGGGATTCTGCCTTTTGTACTCCACAAGCCCCGACTCAGACACAGCTATTTTTTGGAGCAACCACTTGCTGGAGCGTTGTGCTACCTCGCGCAAGCTCACATTTCCATCACCCTTTTGGTGAATCTTTCTGTCGAGGAACGATTCGCCATACGCGTTAGTGTACATCCCTAAGGTGCGCAAAAAATGAGGCGTCGCATCAACCGAGCCGTAATAGGCCATTGTGCGGTCGTCGCCACCCCATTTTTGTGATAAGTTACGGAATATACTCAGCGAGATATCGTCGATTGGCTTGCCGTCGACAACTGTCGATCGGTATTCATGTATGATTTTGCCAGGCTCTTCCTCGTTTTCGGTATTATATTCTTGGCCTTGCAATCGCCCCAGGGTCAGCAGAATATTACGAACTAAGCGGGGTTTAATGAGCAGTAAATCTTCAGCTACCTCTAAAGAATCGCGCCCAAAGACAGCGCCCTTAAAAAGAGTGTCCGAGCTGGCGTAAACGCCCGCACCTGATTTGCTCGTTACGCTCCTGAGGGCCAGCGCCGGGATAACTTGGGCATCTTTGGGCTGTGGTATCTCCATACTTATTAAGCCCCCTATACATGTGTAGGTACGTCTAAGTGTTTAGCTGCGTCGACCGCCGCCGTGGCTGGACTGGCCGCCTTTTCGAGCGATTTCGCGTTGCTTTTCTGGGTCCATGCTAGCGAACCCACCCTTGCTTGCTCGACCGCCTTTGCTCGCGACATCCCTGCGAGTTTGTTCATCGGCGCTTGCCAAACCGCGGTTACTGTTCTTTTTTGCCATAATAACCCTCCTTTACGGTTAATTAAGCCTAGTTAGGTTATCAAGTTGCGCGTGATCCATCTATCGATATTTTTACATTTGTTAGCGCGAATCTGAATCTGATGAATCTATTGCGTCGAGCGCTTCCTTGACTTCAGTTTGAGTTTCGTACTGGCCGTCAGGCAACTCCTGTATCATAGCGATAACTGACTCGTCAGCATCGGCGTCTTCGGCGGCCACAACGAGCGTATCCCTGCTGACAGGGTAATCGACGCTCGCTAATATAACTTGTATCTCTACTGGATTTGCGTATGCCATAATTACCTCCTTTACGTTAATAATGCGGAGAGCCTCATAGGAGGCCCTCCGCATTTTTTATGCAAGAGGCAGGATGCCTCTTGCTCTACTAGCGGTTAACGATGTTTACGTCCGTGCTAGTTCTGTTTGTGTTGACAGCGTCACCAGTCAATGCGCTACCACCAAAGGTGTTACCGCTGACGATGGCGTTGCCGCTCGTAGCATACTGGAGATTGTTGTTATCAACAGCAACATTGTTGGTATTGGTAACAAGGCTCGTATTCCTGTAGCTGCTTTCGATCTTATTTTCTGACCCCGGGCCGGTGAAGTGGATAGAGTCACCGCCGTAACCGCCGCCACAGCCACCGCCACAGCCGCCACCGCAGCTACTGCCACAGCCACCGCCGTAATCGCCACCGAAGCCTGCGCCACCAATGCCGTTGCTGATGCCTACGTGGGTACTAGTAATGTTTTCGTTGCGGGCGTTGCCAGTGAATGCGTCACCACCCCTGGTGTTGTGGGTGACAATCGCATCACCAGATCGCGCTGTCTGCACTGAGTTATTGCGGACAACCACATTATTACGATTATCTACTATACGATTGATGTCCACGTGTCGCGAAATCCTATTAAGTGAGTATGGTCCGGTCAGGTCAATGCTATCGGCAGATGCAACTCCGACCACGCCACTAACAACCATGCAGACGCTACCCAGCACCGTTGCTCCTGTAATGCTTACTTTCTTGATGATATTCTTCATAAACTTTATCCTCCTTCTATTTACCACTTATGTGATTGCACTATAGGGCCCCATAGTTAACGTTCGCTATGAATTTTATACTTGACAATTAGGTGTATAATATAGCATAAGCAGTAAACATAGGCCTCAACAATAACAAATAACAGGGTGGAACCACGGACAAAATGCTATAGTAGAGAAAGCATGAGTGGTTTAACCCGAGGTCGGAAGCTTGAACAAAAAATCTAAAATCGTTATTTTTGCTTTACTGTCGATTGCAGCTCTGGGAGCGACAGTTTTTTTGTTACGCGATAGTAACATTGCGGTTCTCGATCCAAAAGGGGTTATAGCTCAAAAAGAGCGTGATTTAATTGTTTTTACGACGCTACTGGGCCTATTAATCGTTGTGCCCGTATTTGCCCTGACATTCGGCATCGCCTGGAAGTACCGCGAAAGTAACGCCAAAGCTAAGTACACACCTGATTGGGACCGCAATATCCTTGCTGAAACCATCTGGTGGGGCATCCCGACGATTATAATCGTCGTGCTGTCAGTTATTACCTGGAACAGCAGTCATGAGCTTGATCCCTTTAAGCACCTTGCGTCAGACGTTAAGCCAATTAACGTGCAAGTTATCGCCTTAGAATCAAGGTGGCTGTTTATTTATCCAGAGCAACGAATCGCGACCGTCAATTATCTGCAATTTCCCGAAAAGACTCCTATTAACTTCCATGTAACAGCAGATGCCGCGATGAATTCATTCTGGATTCCACAACTTGGCGGCCAGATTTATGCCATGGCCGGCATGTCGACACAACTGCATTTGATGGCTGACGAGCCAGGCATTTTTAGGGGTTCATCGGCAAACCTCAGCGGACCGCAGTTCTCCAAGATGAGCTTTGTGGCAAAATCGAGCTCGGAGTCCGATTTCCGGAAGTGGGTAAACGGCGTTAAACAATCGCCGCAGCAGCTCGACATGAACGAATACGCCAAGCTCATCAAATCGAGCACCAACAACCCGGTCGCTTACTATGCCGGCGGCGAGCATAAGCTGTATGATAAAGTAATAGGGAAATACATGGGTCCGGAGCAGGAGATGCAGGGCATGAGTATGTACGAGATGGATCATCATGCAAACTAAACCAAGGAACCATCTATGCTAGGCAAGTTAGGGCTCGACGCGTTCCATCACGATATCATCGTACTCGGCGGTGTCATGACGATGCTGCTTGCTAGCCTTGGTATTATTGCGCTGCTCACCTATACGAAGCGCTGGAAATGGCTCTACAAGAATTGGCTAACATCGCTCGATCCTAAAAAAATCGGCGTCATGTACATTATTATTGGGCTGGTGATGTTACTGCGGGGCGTGGCCGATACGCTGCTTTTACGCGCGCAACAGGCGACTTCAGTTGGTGACTCGACAGGCATCTTAACGTCCGATCACTTCCAGCAGATCTTCTCGGCCCACGGCACAATTATGATTTTCTTCGTAGCCATGGGATTGATGTTCGGGCTTATTAACCTTATTGTGCCGCTGCAGATCGGCGCCCGCGACGTGGCGTTCCCATTCCTGAACTCAATCAGTTTTTGGCTGTTTGCAGCAGGCATGGCGCTGGTTAATTTATCGCTAATTGTTGGTGAGTTTTCGGCCGCCGGTTGGTTAGCTTACCCGCCGCTTTCAGGGTTACAGTACAGTCCGGGAGTCGGAGTAGATTATTGGATATGGAGTTTGCAGATTGCCGGTGTCGGTAGCTTACTATCGGGTATAAACTTCTTTGTGACAATCCTCAAAATGCGCGCGCCAGGCATGACGCTCATGAAAATGCCAATGTTCGTCTGGAGCGTCCTGTGCAGCATGATTATGGTAATCTTCGCCTTTCCGATCTTAACAGCAACGCTGGCGATGTTGTCGTTGGATCGTACCATTGGCACTCATTTCTTTACCTCTGATTTTGGCGGCAATCCTATGATGTACATTAACCTGATTTGGGCGTGGGGCCATCCAGAGGTCTACATTCTGGTGCTGCCGGCCTTTGGCATCTTCTCGGAGATTGTGGCGACCTTCTCGCGCAAGCGTCTGTTCGGCTACGCCTCGATGGTCTGGGCGTTGGGCGCAATTTCGTTTCTATCGTTTATTGTCTGGTTGCACCATTTCTTTACGATGGGTGCCGGGGCCGACGTCAACGCCTTCTTTGGTATTATGACCGGTGTAATTGCCATCCCAACTGGCGTTAAGATATTTAACTGGCTGTTCACTATGTTCAGGGGACGGATTAAGTTTGCCACGCCGATGCTGTGGTTCTTGGGTTTTGTGGTGATCTTCACTATTGGCGGATTAGCTGGGGTGCTCATGTCGGTTCCAGCCATTGATTTCCAAGTCCATAACAGCCTATTTTTGGTGGCACACTTTCACATGATGATTGTTGGCGGTGTACTGTTCGGCTACTTCGCCGGCATCACCTATTGGTTCCCTAAGATCTTCGGCTTTGCACTCAACGAACGGCTCGGCAAGTACGCTTTTTGGAGCTGGATTATTGGCTTCACCACAGCCTTTACGCCACTTTACATTCTTGGTTTGATGGGTGCTACCAGACGCCTTGACCACTACGACAAGTCCCTCGGCTGGCAAGGTCTGTTTGCCGTTGCGGGAGTCGGCGTGCTGATTATTTTACTAGGCATTGGCTTCCAGATTTTGCAATTTGTCGTCAGTATTTGGCAAAGAAACAAAAACCTTGATTCCACCGGTGATCCATGGAATGGTCGCACGCTAGAGTGGTCAACAGTCTCGCCAGCGCCATTCTATAACTTTGCGGTTACGCCGCACGTTACTGACCGCGATCAGTTCTGGGCCGACAAGCAAGCCAAAACAACCGCCGCAAAACCGCATTACGAAGACATCGGGATGCCCAAAAACACCGGGATGGGTATAGTGATAGCCGGTTTTGCCTTTATCTTTGGCTTCGCGGTTATCTGGCACATTATCTGGCTGATTCCGCTTGCTCTGTTTGGTATTATTGCGTCCGTGATTATCCGTTCAACAGATGATGAAACCGAGTACACCATTACGGCTGCCGAATTGGCCAAATTAGACAGTGCGCACAAGGGGCAACCAGCATGAACAACAGCGCCAAAACCGTCTTCGGCTTCTGGGTCTACATCATGACCGACTGCGTACTGTTCGCTAGTTTATTCGCGACATTCGCCGTGTTACATAACAACACGTACGGCGGTGAATCAGCCCGCGAATTATTTAGCCTGCCATTTGTGCTGGCCGAAACACTCATCCTGCTCACAAGCAGCTTTACCTGTGGCCTAGCTATGTTGGCCGCTCATCGCGGAGACAAAGTAAAAGTCATTAACTGGTTTGCTGTAACCTTTTGCCTAGGAATTGCTTTCTTGTCTATGGAAATGATCGAGTTCACCAAACTAGTGCACGAAGGTAACAGCTGGACGCGCAGCGGCTTCTTGACTTCGTTCTTTACGCTGGTTGGTACTCATGGGTTACACATCGCGACCGGCCTGCTGTGGACTGTCGTGTTACTGGTCCAGGTTATGCGCCGCGGCCTGACGCCGTCCACCGTTAAACGACTGACGTTGCTGAGTTTATTCTGGCACTTCTTAGACATCGTCTGGATCTTTATTTTCACAATTGTCTATCTTATGGGAGCGACATCCGTATGAATAAACACGCACCAAACGTAGTGCCCGACCATGGTGCCGGGCAGGGAACTTTAAAGTCATACGCGACTGGTTTTATATTGTCAGTCGTTGTGACCCTCGCTGCCTACAGCCTAGTGGTGCATCATGTATTTACAGGCTGGGACTTGGTGTTTGCGCTTATCGCACTCGCTCTTGTGCAGTTACTTATTCAATTGATATTTTTCCTGCACCTCGGCAACGAATCTAAGCCGCGCTGGAACCTGATTGTCTTTAGCTTTATGATGGTTGTAGTGCTAATTGTAGCCATTGGCACGCTGTGGATTATGGACAACCTCGATTACAACCATGGCCACACGCCAAGCGAAACCGACAACTCCATCATCCGTGATGAACTAATTAAGCCATAGTTTTGATCAAGGCATATTACTCTCTCACGAAGCCAGGAATCATCCGAGGCAATTTGCTAACCGCTTGCGCCGGCTTTTTCTTAGCTGCACAGGGCGGGGTTGATTTTGAATTGCTGCTGGCTACGCTTGCCGGCACATCACTGGTGATTGGCTCGGCCTGCGTATTCAACAATTACATGGATCGTGACATCGATCGGCTAATGGCCCGTACCAAAAAGCGTGCGCTGGTAAGCGGAGCAATCTCCGGGAAAAACGCCCTTATATTCGGAACAATACTCGGCCTGTTAGGCGTGCTTATTCTGACTATCTACACTAATTTGGTTACGCTCTACATCGGACTGCTTGGTTTCGTCGCCTACGTCGTACTGTACGGTTATTACAAGCGGCGGTCAGTCCATGGAACGCTAGTGGGAACAATTTCTGGAGCAGTGCCGCCAGTTGCTGGCTACACGGCCGTCACTGGTCGACTCGACACGGCAGCCCTTATTCTATTTGCCATACTTGTTTTTTGGCAAATGCCTCATTTTTACGCCATTGCTATGTACCGGCTTAAAGATTATGCAGCCGCCGGAATCCCCGTGCTGCCTGTGAAAAAGGGTATGAGAATCACTAAGATTCAGGTCTTGCTATACATCGTTGGCTTTACGATAACCTCGGCTTTGTTGACGGTCTTCGGCTACGCCAGCTGCGGCTACCTGATTGTCGCGCTATTGCTCGGATTGAGCTGGTTCGCACTCGGCATCCGCAGCTTCAAAGCTAAAGACGAGACACTATGGGGGCGCAAAATGTTTTTGCGTTCTTTAATAGTGATCTCTCTGCTGTGCCTGACGATTTCTATCGACTCATTTGTGCGCTAGTTAGCGAGTTGTTTTGCGGCGGAAAAGCCACGACGCAAGGGGAATCGAGACAATTAAGATGCCTAAGCTCCAGGCAACCGATAGCCAGCCATAGTTACCGATTGGCGTGCCGAGCATCAGAGCACGAACTGCTTCAACAACTTGAGTAATCGGTTGATTCTCTGCGAAGGCTTTTAGGACAGGTGTCATACCTTTTGTGGGGACAAAGGCGCTACTGGCGAAAGTCAGCGGAAAAATAAACACGAAGCTGAGCCACTGCACGCCTTCGACGCTCTTAGATACCACGCCGGCAATCGCCGCCAACCAGGACATTGCTAAGGTAAAAATAATTAAGAGGCCAGCAATAGCCAGCCAATCAACAAAGCTGGCACCACTTCTAAAGCCGATCACTAGGCCAGCCAGCAACATGACAATTGTGGAGATACCATTACGGAACAGGTCTGAAACAACATGACCATTGAGCACTGCCAAGTTTGACATCGGTAGTGATCGGAAACGGTCAACAATACCTTTTTGCAAGTCGTTACAGATTGCAATGGCTGTCGTCGATGAGCCGAAAGCTACGGTTTGGACAATAATTCCGGCCATTAGGAAATTAAGATAACTGACGCCTTTAGGTAAGGCTGCCGCTACAGCGCCGCTGAATACTGCCGCGAATAGCACCAAGAACATGATTGGCTGAAAGAATGTGCCGAGTAATTGATCGGTATTACGAATAATGTGCGTGCTGCTTCGCTTGATCATTATCAGCGAGTCAATCAGCGCGAGTAGTGGCCTAGGCTTTCTCTCAAATTCTAGTTCGACAGCCATTTATTTGCCCTCCGCTTTCATTGTAGATTTTTGCTTACCGGTCAGCGACAAGAACACGTCATCAAGTGTAGGCTTATGAACAGCCATCGAAATGAGCTCTATGTTTTCACCGCTCAGTATGTCCAGTACTTTTTTGATATCGACATTGGTTTCGTTGATCACGATAGTTGCCGAATGCGCCTTCGGATTAGTATCGATAATATCCGTACCGAGAGCTTTGGTGGCAGCTTTTAGCACCTCAGGACTCTCGAACGTCAATTCCAGCCGGTCTTTGCCGATTTTGCTCTTGAGTTCTTCTGCAGTGCCTTCGGCAATGACTTTGCCGCCATCGATCACAATAATTTGATCAGCCAGTTGGTCAGCTTCCTCGAGATACTGCGTAGTCAACAGGATAGTTGTACCATTTGCCATCAGTCGCTTAATGATCACCCACATGGCGAGACGTGAGCGTGGATCGAGGCCGGTGGTCGGTTCATCAAGGAAAATAACCGGAGGAGTGGCTATGAGGCTGACGGCTAGGTCCAAGCGACGACGCATGCCGCCAGAGTATGTCTTGGCAGGACGATCAGCTGCTTTTACCAGATCAAACTCCTCGAGCAATTCCTGGGCGCGGGCAGTAGCACTGTTTTTGGTGAGTCGATATAGGCGCCCCATCATTACTAAGTTTTCGCGCCCGGTTAGCAGTTCATCGACAGCAGCTGACTGCCCGGTTAGGCCTATGACGGCGCGAACTTTATCGGCTTCGGTGCCGACATCGTGACCCTCAACCGAGACTGATCCGGCATCAAATGAAAGGAGCGTGCTAAGAATACGCACGGTGGTTGTTTTGCCAGCGCCATTTGGTCCGAGCAGGGCCAGCATAGTGCCGCGTGCTACGTTAAAATTGATGCCATTGAGGACATTATTAGAGCCATAGGATTTGGTCAGATTTTGTACTTGGATTATGTGGTCGTTATTTGTCATGTTTCTCTTAGCTATGTTTATGATTCGGTACTATCTTAGCATATCGATTGTCGGCTGTGAGATACTAATGCTAGATGCAACTCAAAAAATACCGCTGGTCAAGAGATTACGAATCCGCCGAAGAGGAATTACTTCAGATGTTTGCCGCCAAAAATATCACCAGCGAACGCTGGACCGCCGAGAGCGATGAAGTGTTCGCGCCTCGGGCGCACGCCCTCGATCGAAAGCTATGGTGCGCCGAGGGTTCAATTATATTTACTGTCGATGGTAAAAAGATTTCGCTGCAAGCTGGTGATGCGCTGGATATTCCAGCCTATACCGTCCACGAAGCTTTGGGCGGTTTTAGCGGCTGCGCCATCTACGAATCCCCGGTGCCGGCCGTCAATCCGGCCATTTTGCAAGTTTAGTGTAAGAATTCCCATAGTGGTTATGTCTAGGGAGGAATATGCTGTCCGTAGTGCTGACATGCAACAATCGTTGCGAGCACAGAAAAACATCCCAGAAGGGATGTTTTTAGTTCAGTGATAATTGTATACAAGGGACCAAGATGCCTTACACAGAGATTAGCCAACTACCCGAAAGTGTTCAGCGCGTTCTGCCGTTGCATGCGCAGGACATCTATAAAGATGTGTTTAATAATGCCTGGAAACAGTACAAACGTCCGGAAAATCGCCGCGACAATGCCGACCGCGAAGAAGTTGCGCACCGCGTCGCCTGGAGCGCTGTTAAGAAAAAGTACGAAAAGGGCGATGACGGCAAGTGGCATCCCAAAAAGTAAACGACTTTTCATTTCTAAGCGGTCCGGCTCACGAGGTCGCACCGCGATTGCTTGGTTGCATACTAGAGCGTGAAGTTAACGGCGTAACGCTGCGTGCTAAAATCGTCGAAACCGAAGCCTATGATCAATCGGACGCTGCTAGTCATAGCTACAAGGGCCAAACGCCGCGCACCGCCGTTATGTTTGGCGAGCCGGGTCATCTTTATGTGTACTTTACCTATGGCAGACACTTTTGCTGTAACGTAGTGACCGGTCCGGTAGGCCATGGCTCGGCAGTCTTAATAAGAGCGGTCGAGCCAATCGCTGGCATCTCAGAGCTCACCAATGGCCCGGCAAAGCTATGCCAAGTGTTGGCCATCAATCAAAGCCTCAACGGTCATGATCTTCGTAACCAGCCGCTCAGACTTATTATGCAAGAGGGGCTAAGCAACAACGAAATTGTGCAAACTAATCGAGTTGGTATTACCCGCGCTCAGGATGTACCCTGGCGCTTTTATATTCGCGACAACCCGCACGTTTCTAAGCGCTAGAAATTTCATAGTATACAAAGTATAGTGATAAATGTATAATAGTTACCAATAGATATGTCAGACACCGTAATTTCAGCTCAAAACGTCGTTAAGAAATTTGGCAACATAACTGCCGTTGATGGAATTTCTTTTGATGTTAAAAAAGGCGAGATTTTTGCATTCTTAGGCCCGAATGGCGCCGGCAAAAGTACCACCATTAAAATGTTAACCACTATGCTTCGTCCAACCGAAGGCGTCATGAAACTGGCAGGTCACGATGTCACAATAAATCGAGATGACGCCCGCAAAGCCTTTGGCATCGTCTTCCAAGATCCGAGCCTCGACGAAGAACTGTCGGCTTACGAGAACATGGAGCTGCACGGCACACTGTACAGTATCCCTAAAGCTGAACGCGAAGTGCGTATTAAGGAGCTGCTCGAGCTAGTTGAACTGTGGGCTCGCAAAGATTCAATGATCAAAACCTTTTCCGGTGGCATGCGCCGTCGTCTGGAAATCGCCCGCGGCTTACTACACGAACCACGTATTTTATTCCTCGATGAGCCAACACTCGGGCTCGACACCCAAACCCGCAACTTAATGTGGGACTACGTCAAAAAGCTAAGCGACGAAAAGGGCATGACGATCTTTTTCACCACCCACTATCTCGACGAAGCAGAGGGCGTAGCTCAGCGCATTGCGATTATTGATCACGGCAAAATCGTTGCCAGCGGCACGACGCCGGAACTAACGAAGCAGACTAACACCAAGACGCTGGAAGATGCTTACCTGTCATTAACCGGCAATACCACCCGCGACGAAGCCGATAGCGGCAACAATAACGGGCTCAACTTTAAAACTGCTATGCGCAACAAGAATTTACGCTAGAAAACATTATGGAAATTATATACACTCTCTGGCTCCGCCAAGTCCGCCGCTACTACCGCAGTGGTTCGCGCATTATAGGTTCACTCGGTCAGCCGGTCTTGCTGCTGCTAGCGCTTGGCTATGGTATTGGCGCCATTTATCGTAAAGCTGGCGAGGGCAATTATTTACAATTTTTAGTGCCCGGCATCATAACTCAAACCGTCCTTCTGTCGGCTATCTTCTGGGGTATCATCATCCTGCAAGATAAACGCTTCGGCTTCTTATCTGAACTACTCGTCGCACCAGTTTCACGCCTCAAGATACTCTTTGGCAGCGCGCTTGGCGGGGCAACTATTTCCATAGCCCAAGGCATGATCGTGTTCTTCATCTCGATAATCTTTGGCTTCCGACCATATGATTGGCTACTGGTCATTCCAGCATTCGGCATTCTTGTACTGACGAGCCTGGCGCTCACCAGCCTAGGCGCCGGCATCGCTTCGATGGTTGATGATTTTCAGGGTTTCCAAAGTATCAATAACCTGCTGATTATGCCGTTATTCTTCTTGTCTAGCGCGCTGTATCCACTCAACAGCGTGCCAACAGCACTTCGAATTGTCAGCGAGCTCAACCCCGTCAGCTACATGGTAGATGCGCTTCGTCTCCTGCTTTCTAATCAAACTCATTTTGGCCTTGGGCTCGACCTGGCCGTTATCGGTGCCACGTTTGGGCTGTGCATGATCTTTGCCGTCAATCGCTTCAACCGCATTCAAATGTAACCGGCTTAGGCGAGCCTAAAGTAACCTCGCCGTTGGCAAAAGGCAAATGCTACAGCGCCAATCGCTAACATCAACCAATAACTAAAGACTCGATATAAAATAACGGCCGCCAAGGCCGCGGCCGAGGGTACACCATAGGCTATGAAGCCGGCCACCATCCCCGCTTCCAGGCCGCCTAAGCCACCGGGCGTTGGTGTAGCCGTTCCAGCTCCAATGCCAATCGTAAAGACCAGGGCGACCGCTACAAACGATAAGTGGACGCCAAACCCCAATAAGCAAACATACAGGCTCAAAATGTTGCAAAAAGTTAAAGTGGTAGAGCTGGTTAATGCCGCCAGCAAGTGGCTAGGCCGACCTCGGTACTTGCCGAGTTGCTTCACAATATCAGCAAATGCTGTGGCGGCCTTACGGCGCAGCTTTGGGGCGAATAGCAAGCTGCAGGCTATGATCAAAGCTACGGCACCGGCAACCAAACTTGCCGAATCACCGATGCCCCTAGCTGTAAATGATGGCACGCTTGCATGGAAAAACAAGGCCAACACACCAAGTAGCAGCATATGCCCAAGCAGCCCAAACAGATTGTTAACGCTGACTACCGTTGCTGCTTGCACTGGACTGTGGCGCATCTTATGCAAATAAGCATAATTCACACCGAGCGCGCCAAAACCGGCAGGCAGTAAACGATTGATAAACATGGCGGCAAACTGGGCTAACAGCGTCCGGTAGTAGGGAAGCGGCTTAAACGCCAGGAAACAATAGGTGGCGGCTGCCGCGAAGTAGGTGAGCACCGCCAGAATAAAGGCAAGCGTAGCATACAGCCAGTTAGGATTTCGTAACAGATGTAAGCTTTCGTTAAAACCGCTCAATTGCGGCAATAATACGACAGCCATAAGCAACAAAACTGCGAAGGCAAGTAATTGGCGGCGACCGGGGCGGAAGTGTTGCTTAGAAGTAGTCACAAGCAGTATTATCACTGAGCTGGCGCGTAAGCACAAGCTTAGTTCATGATATAACTAAACATAATTGAATAACTGTTGCAATTCTTACGCATGCAATTTGTGGTGGTGTGGTTTACTATATTTATAGCGAACACCAGCTAGGTACTAATGCCCTATCCGTGAAGGAGACTATGACAGTTAAAAAAAATACATCTGACATTACCGGACGCGTGATTCAGCGATATGTTATCCTGGCCGCGCTCTACACACTCCTGATTTTCTTACTCCCGGCGAATACGACAGCTATGCGTGAACACATGCTTACGCCCTTGCAGTACAAAGTGTTACTGTTCGCTATAGGGCTGCCTTCGCTTATGGCCTGGCTGGCAGCTTTTATTGGCTACGCTCGTTTGCATCAGTACGCAGATTCTATTGCAGACACATCAGAGGGTCCAAGCTTTAAGCAACTAGCTAAAGGCTCTACTTGGTTGGCCTGGAGTTTACCGATCCCAATCATCTTGTCGCTCCTATTCAATGCCTATGCCAACGGTCATTCCGATTTCCGTCCGACAGCAATTATAACGAGCAACTACCTCAACCTGTTATTTCCGCTTACTGCGCTGACAATTATCGGTTTCGCTTCACGAGCTTTAACGGCCAGTGCTCAACTAAGCTTTAGTGTTGCCCGAGCTCGTAGCATTATTGCGGCGTTTGTTGTAGCCGGACTGGCATATTGCTACTTTACCTTCCAGCGCTTTGACCTATCGAGTTTTGGCTCAACCGATAACCCATACTACCTACCGCTATGGCTGATGGTAATAACTGTTATTATCCCGTATCTTTATGTCTGGTTTATCGGGTTATTGTCGGCCTACGAAATCGCTCTATTCAGCAAGAACGTTAAGGGTGTGCTGTATCGCCAAGCGCTTCGATTGCTCGTCTTTGGCCTAATAGCGGTGGTAGTAAGCTCGATTGCCTTGCAGTACATCAACACCGTATCGCCGCGCGTTGGCTATTTAGTCCTCGACTATAAATTGCTGTTGATATTACTTTTCCGTATCCTAACTGGCCTAGGGTTTGTCTTAATTGCAGTTGGGGCTAATCGCCTCAAAAAGATTGAGGAGGTGTAGCATGACTGGCGCAAACAATACTTTGCTTTATACCCAAGTTGTGCGGGTAACGCACGTGTATCTAGGACCGGCCGCCGACCGCTTTATCGCGCGTCAGGTCGAAAACCACCTCCAAAAACCGCCAGAGGATATGTCCAAAAAGGATCTGCTGAGCCTTATTGATTGGATCAAGGTTGCCGTTTCGCTGCTAACCGACGACAGCGAAATTGTCGAGGAATACGCGTTACAACTCCACAAACTAGCAGTACCTACTAAACCTAAGTCAAAAGCTAAAGCCAAGGCCAAGCAGCCCTAAACGAGAAGATTATGCCCCGATCAAAGACGTCATCACTATCGCCGAACCGCTCGACTTTCGAGCAGCAAGCCGAAGCCGAGGCTTTATTCACCAGCATTGGCGATGGTGCTATTTCGACTGACGAATTTGGGCGCATCACCCGCGTTAATCCGGTAGCCCAGGATATCTTAGGGTACAGCGAAACAGAACTTATTGGGGAGTGGTTCCCTAAAAAGATTATCGCCATCACCAGTGATGACATCCCGGTTAATCTGATTGATCGTCCGATAACCAAAGCCTTTTTAACTGGCCGGTCAATCTCAGAAAAGATGTACTACCGGCGCAAAAACGGCGAAAAAGTTCCGGTTTCGATCAGTGTCTCGCCCATCCTGCTAGAGGGCAAGCCTTTGGGCGCTGTCGAGGTATTCCGCGACATCACTTTAGAAGAAGAAGTCGACCGCATGAAGAGCGAATTTATCTCACTGGCGTCGCACCAGCTGAGAACACCGCTGTCGGCCATCAAAACCTATTCGCACATGTTAGTCGATGGCTACATGGGCGATATTACACCAACCCAAAAGAAGTCACTGCGCACTATCATAAGCGGCGCCAATCGCATGAACGAGCTCATCAGCACGCTGCTTAATATTACCCGTATAGAAAGTGGCACAATCGCCGTAACGCTTAGAATGGTCCAGCTGGAACGCACGATTGATGATGTCATAAAAGAGGTATCGATGATGGCTGCCGACAAATCGATCAGCATCGAGCTTAAAAATGAGAGTCAAGCGAGCATATCGATCAAGACGGATGCCTTAATTCTAAAAGAAATTATCACCAATCTGGTATCGAACGCTGTCAAGTACACACCGGAGAACGGCAGCGTTACTATAACAACCCTGCAACGAGGGGCAGATGTGCTGATTACCGTCAGCGATACCGGCTGGGGCATTCCGTTACAATCTCAGGATCAAATTTTTAGTAAGTTTTTTCGAGCACCGAACATCGTTATGCGCGAAACGACCGGCACCGGGCTGGGGTTATACTTAGTCAAAGGCCTCGTCGATACGCTTGGCGGCAGCATTAGCTTTAAGAGTCGCGAAGGCACGGGTACAACTTTCTACCTCACGCTGCCACGAACGCCTAAGCGCAAGTCGACTAAAAGCACCCGGCGTACAGTAACCACGGCTTAAACTGTGTGAAATATTTGATACTGCGCCGTGAGTCTTATATGCTATAAATAAGGTATTAAGTTTGAAAAGGATGTATAGTTTTGGCTCGAATCTTAATCGTTGAAGATGATCGCGATCTCAATAATGCTTATTCCATTATCCTAAAAAATGAAGGTCATGAGGTTGTCGAGGCCTACGACGGCCAAGAAGCCTTGGCTAAGCTCAAAGATTTTTCACCTGATTTAATCTTACTCGATCTGTTAATGCCTATCATGGGCGGCTTAGAGTTCCTGCAACACTACGATCTGCTCAAAACGCACGCCGATGTAAAAGTGCTCATTTTCACCAATATGGAAAATTCTCCAGAGGTGAACGAAGCCTACAAGCTTGGCGCTCACCGCTGCATTATCAAATCGTGGACAGCACCGCACAACTTAGCGCGGGTTATTAGCGACGCGCTAAAAACTAAGCCGAAACCGGCAAAGACAAAGGCTACCAAGCCTAAAGCTTAATCGGCAGATCAGCAATATACTGATCGTTTAGTAGTTGCATGAGTTTATTGAGGTATAAACGGTACGGTGTGCCCTTGCCGTAGGTGATAACACCAGTGTGCTTGAGCTTGTTCAGTTCGGTGGCCGCGGTTTCGCGGGTTAAACCAGTCAAGTTAGCGAAATCCTGGTGGGTTAGATCGAGATTAATTTCGATTTCCTGGGGAGCCACCGGGCGACCGTGGCTGAGCGCCAGGTAGTGCAGGGTGTATAGTAATTTGTCGCTGGCCCTGGAATGCTGCAGAGCATTGAGCCGCATCGACATGCCCAACTGGTCGGTTAAATAGCGCTCAAGCTCCTGATAGACCAGCTCGGGTCGTTTTTTAATGAAACTGGTGAGTTCGTCGCGATTAATTGTGTAGAGCGTCACTTCGGAGCTAAAAGCCTCGTAGTAGTAAATAGCGCTCGACATCGTGCCGTAAACCCACGGTCCCGGGAAAATGGCGTCGGCTGAGTAAAAGGCAACCGGCTTCTCATCGCCGCCAATACTCAGGTTATAGGCTTTAACCGTACCAGTTTTAACCACGAATGCGCTGCGCGGAGCCTCGCCCTGAAAAATAATAATTTCACCCTTTTTAAAGCTCCGAGTTGGGTGACGGTCGAGGAAGGTATGAAGATAGTTGATAGCGACTTGGTCTGACATGGTATAGCTATAGTATCACCGGTTTCGAGTGATGAACAGGCCCTACTGGCCTGATGTGCTCGTGCTCTTAGCAGGAGCCGGCACTTGGTCGGCACCGATAACAATAATGAAATCAGTATCGTATATACCAGCATACGGGTTGACTGTAGTGAGGTGATTACCATACAGCTGCGTTAATAACTTGCTGGTCGCCGACTTTTTGCCCCCTGATTGATCAATAATGCTGGTAACCGCCAGGTCAACCTTGGCATCGCCGACCTTATCGACGATAACATTCTTTTGCTTGAGTATGGTTTTTTGCTTACTAGCTAGACCGTCAGTACTGGTGCCGTTCAGGACAACGACCGACGCACCCTCTTGCACAATCGGGTTTGATGAGGTTTGGCGAATTATGAAGCTTTGAATATCACTAAAGTCATCAACGCCGGCAGCTGGGATCAACGCTGATTGCCCAGAAGGAGTGGCGTAGCTGGTTAGTAGATTCTTGCCATTGGCATTATTAAGACTTAATGAACTGATCTGATTAGAGTCAATCACCTTGATTAAGTCGTACAAACGACGTACTTCATTAAGCTCAAAATCAGTTTTTACATTACCACCAATGACATCCGAGAGGCTGCTGAGCTTGGACGGATTTGCGATAACACCGCTCGATACAACTTTGCTTTTGAGAGCGACCATCATTTTGCGTTGGTTTTCGGTACGGTCAAAGTCACTGGCCGGGAAGCCATATGATCGGTAGGAATCACCGCGGGCGCGGGCCAGATTCAATGCTTGCTGCCCGTTAAGGTGTTGCCGGCCATTCTTGAGCTTAACCAGTGGTCCGCCAGTGCTGTAATCAATGTTTGGATCGTATAAGCCGCGTGGATCTTTACTCGCGATAGTCAAATCGATGCCGCCGACCGCATCAACCGCCTGCTTGAGGGCATTGTAATTAATCAGGGCGTAATAATTGATATCGATGCCAAAACTATCTTCGATGACTTGCTCGAGTTGTCCCATGCCGCCATTTGGGTAGCCATCGGCGCTAAAATCGTTTTCTTTGCCAACCACGTAGGCGCCATTAATTTTTTCGTGGCCGCCGTCAACTTCAACGTAGAGGTCACGCGGAACACTCATCAGGAACGCTTTGTTGTTCTTGGTGTCGATACTCATAATCATGATCGAGTCGGTTAGCTGCGCGCCATTGTGCCCAACATCATCGGCTGAGTTACCGGCCAGCAAGATGTTAACGCGGCCGTTTTCTTCGCCTTTAAGTTTGGTGGTGTTGAGGACACTCAGAATATTGCCACCAAAGACTTTATGAGCATTGTAGGCAAATTTACCGCCGACCCAACCGCCAACGACCAACATAATCAAGGCTAATGTAATGACAGTCCGTTTAAGCGTAATACTGTTGCGGATACGACGCCAGCGACTGGTTTTGACAACTGTTGGCTTAGCGTTAACGCCCTTATGATAATCGCGTGGATCGTACTTATAACTGCGAAGCGTCATACCAACGCCGGGGAACTGGCCAGCCTGTTGCTTAACCGTAACCGCGTCTTGACGAGGCCTTCTAAGACCATTAACAGGGATATTGGTAGTACGAATAGGTTTTTGTGCCATTGAAGTTGTATCTATTATAGCGATTTCCAGCCTGGGATGCGAGTTAGAATGACTACCCCTGTAAGCCTATCTCGGGTATACTGTAACTACCTATGAAACTTGTCGTCCAAATCCCATGCCTCAACGAAGAAGCTACCTTGCCGCTCGTACTCCAGAGTATACCTAAGAAAATCAATGGCATCGACGAAATTATCGTGCTAGTTATCGATGACGGCTCAACCGATAACACGGTGGCCGTAGCCCGTGAGCATGGCGTAACACACTTTGTCCGCCACAATCGTAATCAGGGGCTGGGCCGCTCTTTCCACGATGGCGTCCAAAAAGCCTTAGAGCTTGGCGCTGACATCGTGGTTAACACCGATGGCGACAACCAATACCCGCAAGATCGTATCGGCGACCTCGTACAACCGATCCTTAAGCACCAAGCCGATATCGTCATCGCTGACCGCCAAACCAGCACCATCGCTCACTTTTCGCCGTTTAAAAAGTTCCTGCAACGCTTTGGCAGCGCCGTCGTTAACAAAGCCGCCGGCACTAATCTCCCAGATGCGGTTAGTGGCTTCAGGGCCTACAGCCGCGAATCACTGCTGCGGCTCAACACCTTTACGCGCTTTAGCTATTGCACCGAATCAATTATCCAGGCCGGCAATAAGGGCTTGAGCATCACGAGTATTCCGGTAGAAACTAACCCAAAACTGCGCGAATCACGTCTGTTTAAGTCCACTCGCGAACATGTTTTTAAATCGGGCGTCACCATCATCAGAGCCTTCGCCATGTATAAGCCATACGTTATCTTCGGCGGCTTAGGCGGACTGTTGCTAGTGCTTGGCTCTATTCCATTCGCTCGATTCGTCTACCTGAGCATCGTGGAGGGCACGACTCGTGGCCATATCCAGTCACTGCTGGCTGGGTCACTACTGTTGATTGGTGCCTTTTTGTGCCTGGTACTCAACATCATTGCCGATCTAATTCGCATCAATCGCATTCTTATCGAAGATAATCTGGAGCAGACCAAGCGCCAGCGCTACGGCTCTTAAGCATTAATGCGGCAGGAATTCGGTTGGGTGGTCGTAACCGGGTGTAATTGGGCCCAAAGTCTGTTGCAGGGCGTGATTAGCGGCTTTGAACGGCGTCCCGGGCCAATACCAAGCATCGTTACTGCGCAGGATGTAGGTCAGGGCACCGCCGCCCCACATCAAACAGATGACGACCACTGTTGCGATTAGTAGCTGTAGCCGCTCACGATGCCCTAGGAGCTCACGGACAGCCAGAGCCGTCATCGTGACCGCTAAGGGTAGTACGGGCAGCAAATAGCGTCCGTTGATGGCCACCGGCTGTGCAGTCTGCAGGTACAGCTGATATTGAGTAACCCATAAAATGGCGACATAGAGCAGCGTAGCAATGCTAAACAGCCACAAAACTGAGCCATTATAACGCCGCCAGACACGCCGAGCCGATACCAACAAAGCCCCCAGACCAGTAATCGCTAAAATTGCACCGGTCATGCCTGGAATTAACAGTGGTGAGCGGGTCTGAAAGTCGCTTGCTGGACCATCAACCGCAAAGAAACTACGCAACCACATACCGTATAGCCAGTGCTGGGTGTAGTGAATTGGATCACGGTCGCTGTCGGCTGGTTTGCTCATTTCGAAGTTGTAGTCGCGGATCCACGGACCATAATGTTGGCACTCGTTGTAGGTCAGCGCCTGAGCACAATCAGGTACCGGCGTGTGGTAGCGAACCAAATTCACGCCATATCGTTCGGCGAATAATACTCCCATCAGCACAACCAGAGCAATCAATCCCCAGTGGCTCCACCCTCGGAGCAAAGGCCAACTCTTATTGAGGGCTTTAGTGAGCCTGCGCGGTGTTCGGTAGACTCGCCAGGCACGAAACAACAGATAGCCAGCTGCCCCGACGAATATAGGTAAGTAAGCATACTTAATAAGGCTGGCAAACAGACTAACAGCAACGAATTGCAGCAGCCTCGTCAGATCGATTGACTGTTTATGGAGTGATTCGCTGACTTGGATAGCTAACAATAACGTTAGCGCTGTTAGTGGGATAATGACATTATCGTAATTAATTTGAGCCCCTAACAGGGGTACGATCGGTATTAACACAAAGATTAGTAAGCTCAAATGAACAAGTGACTTCGAGGCGCCAGTTTTGAGCAATAAACGGCGGTACAGCGGCAAGCCGCAGGCAAAAAAGGCAATATTCATACCGCGAAGGATCAAAACCTGGAGGGTTTGGTTATCGGTAAATAGGGTGATGAAACGATAGGGGAAACTCATCAAGTAGTGGTAGAGGTATGATGGATCGCGGGTAAGGGCACCGAATGCATCGCCACCGGCTGGATGAGCGCTCCAGAAAGGGCTCCAGTGCTCGGCGTAGAGCTTAATTACACCTAGGTGGAAGTCTTCGTCGAAAGCCATTGGGTAGCGTCCGCTGAGCGCGATCCAGGCTGCCTGCAAGATAAATAGGCCAATAATGGCCCGGAAAAACGCCTGCGAACGCAAGAAAGCGGCAATGCGCGCGGTGGAAAGAAAGCTTATATTCATAATTGTTGCTGCATAACAGTATAATGGATACCATGGTTATGCGCACCACCTGGCGACCAATCGCCACTGTATTTATTTTGCTGATTACGATCGCGGCCTTTGCTAATTATTTTGCTAGCCACCCTCAGGTTCGTCAACTGTTAAGAGATACATCCCCGATACTCTTGCTTTCTTTGCTTGGTCTTTACGTGCTATTCGTTGGCAGCCTGGCGCTGATTAACAGCGCGACTTTGCGACTGTGCGGCACGCGACTCATAGGGCGTGAAAGCCTCCTGCTTACCATGTACTCATCGGTGATTAATTTTTTTGGTCCGCTGCAGAGCGGTCCGGCATTCCGGGCGCTGTACCTTAAAAAAATGCATGGTACGAATCTTAAGAGTTATGGTACGGCAACATTGGTGTACTACGGCTTTTACGCCTTTTTTAGTGGATTATTTTTAGTGTCAGGACTACTCGGCTGGTGGCTCATCCCGCTGGCTGGTGCCGGTCTGCTTATACTCTGGCTTACGTACCGCAGCCCGTTTGCTTTTGCCGAGCGTCTGCGCAAGCTCGATCTATCGGGCTGGTATTACCTAGCGGCCGCTACGTTCTTGCAAGTCAGCCTGCTGGCAATCATTTACTACGTTGAACTCCGCTCGGTGATGCCGGGTATTCACTTTTCCCAGGTGATTATTTATACCGGCGCCGCTAATTTTGCGCTGTTTGTTTCGTTAACGCCAGGAGCGATTGGCTTCCGTGAATCATTCCTGGTGTTTTCCGAAAAATTGCACCATGTCAGCAACAACGCCATTGTCGTCGCTAATACGATTGACCGCGCCGTGTATATTAGCTTGCTGCTATTCTTGGCTGTTGCTATCTTTGCCACTCACGCACAGAAAAAGCTGGCCGTTGCGACGGCTGACGCTGAGACTTAAGCCTTATATGGGACGCCTGTTCGAGCAGCTACTTCGTTGGCGAACCGTTCAACTCGAAGCACGCGCTTATTAAGATCTGCATTGAGTGATAACTGCTTGCTATAGCGCCGCTTTGTTTCAGCAAGCAGTCGATACAGCTCTTTAATGTCAGCGTAATGTGCCAATTGCGTTCCTTCTATAAGGTCGAGCCGAACATTGGTTTCGATCTGCGCCGATTCAATACGGCCTAATCGCTGATTAGTCTCTAACTGTGCAGCATGGAGGCTCTGATAGCCTACTTCTAGGCTCTGGTAGCCTGCTTCTAGGCTTTGTTGGCCCGACTCGAGCTTGGTTAACCGATCATTGGTTTCTTGTTGAGCAGCTTCGAGAGCGTCCATGCGGACTTCGAGCCGGTCAACACGGGCCTCCAAGCGGTCGAAGCGATCGTTCATGGTCTCAAAACCAGCAACAACCAGCTCTTTGAGCTCACCGATTGCGGAGTTGAAATGGTCCAAGGTTACGTAGGTATTTGCCATAGTGAACCTAGTATAAATCCGGCCGTATCGAATTACTAATCATAATCGGTCGATTTAATATAAATTTAAGATTCTACAACAAGTAACAGATGCCGGGCGTGCTTGAGACGACGTTAAAACACAAAAGCTACAACACCAAATATGTTAAAAATGATTGCGGATATGACCGAATGAATATTCCCAGTCGGCAGTGGTTTTTTTGTGTGGATTAAAGATACCCTGGGGGTCCATAATCGCCTTAGCTTGCTTAAACAAACCGAGCACTTCTTTGCCGTACATCTGCTCGAGCCACGGCCCACGAACCAGGCCATCGTTGTGCTCGCCGGACAGCGAGCCGCCATAATGCAACACGAGTTTGTTAACCGCCTTCATGGCGGGCAGAATCTTTTTGCGATCGAGCTCGTCTTCTAGTTTCATGAGCGGGATAACGTGGAAGTTACCATCGCCCATATGGCCGGCAATGGTTGACTGCAATTTGTATTTTTTGATGATGGCGCGCAGTTTCGGCAAAAACTCTGAGAGGTGAACTGGCGGCACCACAAAGTCATCAATAAATGGTGCGGTGTGCTTGTCTTTGACCTTGCTGCGCAGGAGCTGGAAGCTGTAACGGCGCATAATCCAGAACTTCTCTGATTTACCCTCGGTAGGGTCTTCTTCGAAGCCATTGATTTCGTAGCGGGCGCGGTGTTTTTTGAGCTCGGCGTGCAGGGCCTTAATTTTGGCGCGGACTTCTTCCTCGGTTTCGCCGTTAAATTCAACCATCATGATCAGCTTAGGAATGCCGCGCAGGAGCTGCAGGCCGTCGGGTATTAAGGTAATGAGCAAGTGGATAAATCGCTTCCAGCCAAGCAGCTTTAGGAAGCTTGGCATAAAACGAATTGCCAAAAACAAGGTGGCGTCGTCGAACGATTCAAAGGTTGCTGGCTTGGCCTCCAGAACTTTTGGAATAACTTCGCCGAGATCATCAATATCTTTCATGAAGAGCACCAATAAACCTGAGTGCGGACTGGCGGGTACTAGTCGGAAGTGGATATCGGTCGTAAAGCCAAGTGTGCCTTGAGCACCTACAATTAATTTCGTGAGGTCAAAAATACCAGTTTTACGATCCCAGACATCCCATAAATTGTAGCCGGTGGAGTTTTTGCTGACGTGCGGCTTGGCGGCTTTAATCTGATCATAGTTGCCATCAATCAGAATGAAGAGCTTGCGATAAACTTCGCCCTCAAAGTCTTTTTGCTCCATCTTTTTGTCGAGTTCGGCTTTGGTGAGCGGCTTCACAGTGCGCTCAATGCCGTCAGCAAAGACAAATTTGAGCTCTGTTACAAAATCTTCGGTTTTGCCATACTGCAGTGATTTTTCGCCGCCGGAATTGTTGTTGACCATGCCACCAACCGACGCTAAATCGCGAGAGGCAGGGTAGGTCGGCATTAGGGCTTTGTGTTTGAGGGTTTCCGGTTCAAAATCACGGTAAAACACGCCGGGCTGGACCTGCGCTGATGTTGCGGTTACTTTTTCGATCTTGGTGAAATGTTTCAGAAAATCAACAATGATCGAATCATTTATTGCGCCGCCGGACATATCGGTGCCGGCACTGCGTGCCGTTAGGCTTAAAGTAGGGTTGGTCTTTTTTTGATCAGCAGCTAGTCGAACGAGGCGCTCGACGTCTTTGCCATCTTTTGGTCTTACGACTAGGGTAGGGCGGAGCTCGAACATAGAGGCATCGTGACTGTAAAAATCGAGCGTTGTCGGATCATCGCGTATTTCGCCGCTAAAGCCGGCTTTTTTAAGATCATTTATAATATTGCCCATTGTAATAAGCTTAAGTGTTTTTACCCACTAAAAGCAAGCGCTCTTGGAGATACCAGCTTACTAATTGTATAATCATAAGCAATATGGCTAACAAACAACGAGTTCTGATCGTCGGTGGTGGATTTGGTGGTGTCAAAGCCGCGCTGGAACTGGTAGATGACCCGCGCTTTGATGTAACACTGCTCAGCGACGATACCGATCTGCGCTACTACCCAACGCTGTATCACACAGCCACAGGCGGACGTCGTTCCAATTCTAGCATTCCGCTCAGTAGAATTTTTATGGACAAAGACATCACGATTGTGCAGGATACGGCTGCAACACTAGACCGCAAAGCCAAAACCGTGTCGTCGAGTGGCGGCCAGTCATACGAATACGATACGCTGATTATCGGATTGGGCGTCGTCACTAATTATTTCGGCATCGAGGGCATGCAGGAATATTCTTATAGCATCAAATCACAGAGTGAGGTTGCCAAGTTTAAAGCTCATTTACATAAACAATTACTCGATGACCACCGGCCGGATAACCATTACGTCGTCGTTGGCGCCGGGCCAACCGGCATCGAATTAGCCGGTTCGCTCCCTGGTTATCTAAAGCATATTATGAAAAATCACGGCTTGCCGGAGCGCAACGTACACGTTGATTTGATCGAAGCAGCTCCCCGATTACTACCGCGTTTGCCAAAAGCAACGTCGAGGATTGTTCGCCGCCGACTCAAAAAACTCGGCGTCAAATTGTACATCGGCAAAACGGTTCAAGCCGCTAGCGCTGACCAGCTAATGGTTAGCGGCAAACCGATCCGCAGCCACACCGTCATCTGGACAGCCGGCGTTACCAATCATCCATTTTTTACCGAAAACCGTTTTGTGATTATGGGCCGCGGCAAAGTTGCCGTCGATGTCTACCTGCAATCCGAAGAAAATATTTACGTAATCGGTGACAATGCCAATACACCGTTCAGCGGTCTCGCGCAAACCGCGCTGCGCGATGGCGCCTTTGTTGCCAATAATTTGCGTCGTAAAGCATCGGGCAAGCGCTTGAAGAGTTATGATGCCGTTGCGCCAATCACGGTTATTCCAGCTGGGCCTTACTGGGCAGCAGTTATCTGGGGTGGCGTTCGCATCCAGGGTTGGGCGGGCTGGGCTATTCGCGAAGCTGCGGATTTTATCGGCTTCCGTGACCTCGAACCGTGGGTCCGAGCCAGCAAGCAATTTATGACCGAATTCGAAGTCGAAGATGACTGCCAAACCTGTGCCATCGCGCTAGCACAGTAAACCACTGTACAATAGAGCTATGTTAAATAGCGCTCAAAAACAGGCCGTCGATACAATTGATGGTCCGCTACTGGTCGTGGCCGGTCCGGGAACCGGCAAAACGCAGCTGCTGAGTACCAGGGCCGCCAAGATCGTGGCCAGCGGCAACGTGTCGGCCAGTAACATTTTATGTCTGACATTTACAGAAACCGGAGCCGCCGAAATGCGTGCTCGACTAGGGCGCGTCATGGGGCCAGCTGGCGGTGAAGTCTTCGTGCATACTTTCCATAGTTTTGGCACCTGGCTGATTGGGCAGTACCCGGAATATTTTAGTTCGCTGCGTGCGCTGCAACCACTCGATGATTTGGGGCGTTACCGTATCTTTGAATCGTTACTCTCCAAATTGCCGCTACGCCACCAGCTGGCAGTCCGCGGTGATGACGAACAATTTATTCGTCGGCACGCTGTCGAAGAAGCCATCCGGGCCTTCAAACAAGGCGGCCTATCTCCGGATCAACTACGGGCTGTCGTCAAAGATAATATGGCCAGTTTTGTGACTATTCAGCCACTGCTCGACGAGATATTTGGCACCACGCTCAGCGCCAAGCGACTGGGTGACATTGCAAAGCTCGTGCAAGACGCTGCAGAGAAAGCCGATGCCGGGAGCTTAGCAACTATTTTACTGCACAGCCTGGCAACCGCCGTAGCACAATCACAGGAACTCGGCAGGACCACGCCGCTTGGCAAATGGCGTGATAGCCACACGACATTCAAAAATAAGCAGCGTGTGCTCAAGAGTAATGCTCAGGCCGCGCTACTGAGTGACGTTATTAAACTCTACGAAGCCTACCAAGAATGTCTGCAAGTAGAAGGTCGCTTCGATTATGAAGATATGGTGCTGTGGGCCGTTGACGCCCTCGAGCAAAAAGATGATCTTCGACTCGATATCGCCGAGCGTTTCCAATACATTATGGTCGATGAATACCAGGATACCAACGGCGCCCAGAACCGCCTGCTCGACGCTATTTTGCAAGCCAACCCGCTCAACAGTCCGAACGTTATGGTAGTCGGTGACGACGATCAAGCAGTCATGCGTTTTCAAGGGGCCGAGCTGTCTGGCATGTTAGCGTTCGTAGCCAAATATGAACCGCGAATCATTGTACTTAAAGATAACTACCGCTCAAGTCAGCCGATTCTTGATGCTTCACGGCAAATCATGACGCAAACCGAAGAGCGGCTGGAAGCTGCTTTGCCAGAGCAAGGTTTTACCAAGCAATTGACGGCTCAGGCAGATAGACCCAAGTCTAGCCTTGAGCACCGAATCTATGCCAGCCCGAGCGCGGAGTACGCGTCGGTCGCCGAGCATGTTCAAGAACTTATTAAGCAGGGCGTGGAGCCCGCCGAGATCGCCATCATTGGTCGTAAGCACGCTGAACTGGCCGAGTTCGTGCCGTTTTTAACAGCCCGCGGCATTAGCTGTGACTACGATTATCGCGAAAACGTGTTGGATCACCCGCACATCGCCCAGTTGCTGCAGCTGGCAGCCTACATTGGTGCGTTGGGTCAAGAATCTAAGCAAGCGGAACTGCTTTTGCCCAGCGTCTTAGCCGGTGATTATTGGCAATTATCCGCCACGGCAACGTACGAACTTGCCGCAAATGCCCGTCAGAATAAGGCATCGTGGCTCGACACCATGCTGGCCAGCAGCGATGAGCGTTGGCAAGCAATCGCCGAGTGGCTCATAGCCGCAGCAAACATCACACACACTCATAATTTCACTCAGCTGCTCGACGTATTAATCGGCCGCGAACCACTCGCCGGTACTGAGCTCGGCAGGTCACCATTCGCCGTGTATTTAGAGCACGAGCCAGCCCAAAGCTACATTACGCTGCTGTCTCATTTGATTTGCCTACGGAGCGCCGTGCTAACTGCTCGGCCGACGGCCAGCGGGGTCCAAGATTTGATCGACGTAGCAACAGAATATCGGCAAAGTGGCCTTCGCTTGATTGATACAAATCCGGTGCTGCGCGGTGACACTGAAGGCGTACAAGTAATGAGCGCCCACGGCTCTAAAGGCCGCGAATTTGAGCATGTAATTATTCTGTCGGCCATCGATACCATCTGGGGATCACGCGCCCGCGGCCAAACACAGCGCGTTCGTTTACCAGAAAATTTACCGCTCTACCCAGCCGGCGATGCCGATAGCGACCGCTTACGCCTACTCTACGTAGCCATGACCCGTGCCAAATCCCATCTATTAATCACCAGTTACGATAATACTGATGGCGGCAAAAAAGCCTCAGCACTCAGCTATCTGCAACTCGGTGAACAGGCAGATGCCTGGTGGCAGGGCACCCCGCAAGACGTGGCTGAGGACAGCGTAAAAGCCACGCTGGAAACTGCCTGGCGACCAGCACCAACAACAATAGACCGATCATTGCAGCAAGTGTTACAGCCGTTACTTGGCAAATACCGCCTCAGCGCCAGCGCGCTCCGGACGTTCATCGATATCCGCTACGGCGGTCCGCGGGCGAGCATCGAACAGTCTGTTCTAAAGTTCCCGTCGCCCTACAATGCTCGGAGCGCACTCGGATCAGCCGCTCACCGTGCCCTAGAAGCTGCGTGCGCGGCCCACAAGGCCGGCGCACCGCTTTCTAACGCCCAACTACTCAAAGACTTCGATAGAGAGCTAGACGCCTCAGGCTTAACCGACATTGAGCTGCGAGCCGTCCGCGAGCATGGCCACCAATTTTTGCCGATGTTCGTGGACAAGTTTGCCGTCAGCGATTTTGATCGTATTACGTCTTCCGAACAATACGTGACCGCCGAACTGCCAAATAGTTCCATACCGCTCAGCGGCGCTGTTGACGCACTCGCCGAAACCAAGCAAGGCATAGAGGTGATTGATTATAAGACCGGTAAGCCGCCATTGCCCGACTGGAAAACAACTGGCCTCAGCGACAGCAAGAAGACCAGTCAACATTTTTACCGGCAGCAGCTACTGTTCTACAAACTCTTGATAGATAACAGCACTGCGTTTAAGCAGCACGTTACCGCCGGCGAATTGGTGTTCGTAGAACCTTCCGAAGATGGCGACAACCAATTCATACGGCTACGCATTGATGACTTTGATAAGGCCGAGCTGGATCGCACTGAGCGCCTGATAAAGGCGGTTTACAACTGTATCATTACCGCTCAGCTACCCGACATAAGCGGCTACAGTCAGGACCTCAAAGGCATCCTGGCTTTTGAAGCTGACTTACTCGGCGAATAAATTCCAAGGCAATAAAAAAGAGGCCTCGCGATGAGGCCTCTTTGATACATAAAACTACTTATCTCTTTTTAGCGGTTGTTTTGCGCTTAGCTGCAGGCTTCTTAGAAGCTGGTTTAGCAGTTGTCTTGCCACGCTTGGCAGTTGTTGCTTTAGCGCGAGACTTAGCCGGAACTACAACAGGCTCAGGAGCAAACGGTTGAACCGGCTTGGCTACAGCCGCTTCGACATCTGCGAAGAGCAGCCCGTAAAGGTTTACGCCGATAACAGCACCAAGTACTGGACCGAGTACGTACGTGCCCCAGACCCAAGCACGAGCACCGAGGGCGACAGCTGGGTTAAGCAGGCCGATTGAAGCCGATGATGCAGCTATGATACCGACGATTAATGCCAGGCCGGCAATAGAAGACGATACAGCTGGGCTCAGACGCTGGTAAACAGCAGCTGACCAACCAAAGGCAAAGATACCAGCACCAACAGCCTCAGCAACGAGGATGCGGCCAGTGAAATCACCACCGACTGGTTGCAATGACTGGTTAACGAAGTATGTGTACAGACCATACGCAGCCCAACCACCAAGCAATTGAACACCAACGAAAAGAATAGTGTTTACGGTTGGTAGCTTGCGAGCAGTCCACATAGCGATGGTTAGGGCGGGGTTAAAATAACCGCCAGAAGTGCGAGCCAACGCAAAGCTCATAAGAGCAATGGTTAGACCTGCGGCCAATGCCACGAAAAATGGCACACCAATTGTTGAACGTTGCACACTGAGCACGAGAAGTGTCAGTACACCGGTACCTAGAAATTCAGCCACTAGGGTAGCTACTTTGCGTCTTCCAAACATTTTTGGAACCTCCACTTAATTGATGCCATAATCGTAACCTGAAGTTTTACTTTTGTAAAGCTATTGTTCTATTGGTGCTTTTGCTCGAACTATTACTGCGAGCCGCGGGGAGTGCGGGTAGCAAGCAAAAGACTGCCGTCAGTGAGATCCATTAGGGCCGTGACAGCGATGGCAATGCGTGCGTGCTTAAAGAGCGATAACTTCTCTGGATCGTCCGCAAATCGAGCTTCAGCCATTTCAAATGTGTGCCACACATCGTAGTTAAATGCATGAATTTTATTGTTGGTTCGGGCAGCATAGTGATCGGTGTGCAATGTTTCGCCAGAAACCATATCAAGCACTACTACAATTTCATTATGCTTTCCGACTAGCACAGGAGCCGCTTCGGGATTAAGTCTTACGAGCTCAGCAATAATCTCCTGCTTGGCCATCATGTAGTTTTCTTTAATACTCATTAGCGCTTCAACTGAATCAGCAACTTTATTAAAAGTATCCTCATCAAAAGCTTCTCCTAGTAAACCTGCTGTCGTGGCCCTTACTTCTGCCTTGGCGGGTAAGTTGATAGTTTCGCAGTGCTTTTCAGCGCCATCTACTGCACCGCAACCGCAGTTGCCATCGGCGCATTGGTCAGCTACGTGATCACCAGGCTGATAGCCAGTCTCAATAGCTACTTCTGCCATTTCGTCTATGTCATTGAGAAGATGTACCGATTCATGCGACTCATCGTCAACCCCAAGACTAATACGGTCAGCGATGCCGTCGATTACCGTACCGCCTGGCGATTTTGGACCAAGTTTGCGACCAAACATCGCAGGATCGTTGTCATCGTAGCCCTCTTTTGGGCGTCCATCGATGCAGCCAATTGTTCCACCTTTTTGGGTCAGAACGTAGCACTCCTCTAGGATATGCAGGCCTTCCTGGACATCTCCGGCCGTTAGCTCGCCACTCTCAAGGCGATCTTTTAGAGATATGCTGCCGGTCCAATATTCAGAGGTCGTTTCACCAGAAAGCGTCCCAATCACCTCTATTACACCTGCCTGACGAGATCGCTCATGCATTTCAGATTTAATAATATCGAGTTCTTGCTGAGTAGTATTCTCTGCAACATATATATTCTGCATTTCGTATGCTCTTTCGCTCATAAATTACCTAAGGTTTTATTTGTTAACACAAAGCCCAATTATACGCTTGTTTTTACAGAGTACAACCGTAGTATTTGTAAAATAACTTACAGTGCAAAAGTAACAATAATCACAGCTTTGCAAATCGAAACTAGCTACACTGATAGGCATGAGGGAATCACACAAGCAGAAAGCCACCGATTTACCCGCGCTCGCCAATCGATCAGGCGTGTTTGAGCTGATTGGTCAAGCCACGCGTGAAGATGTAGAGCAGGCTGCACATATGCTCGCAAGCCCTGATCAAAGCGACACGCTCAGGCGTCAAATCGCCAGCACCAACGCACCTGTTGCGCTCGCCTTACTCACCGAAGCACACAATCCGGGTGCGGAATTCGCCAGCACCGAAGAAGCCATTCTATACGGCATGCGCATAGTTATCGCCATGCTCGACCGCGCCGACCTACGGGCCGAAATCGGCGCCAGCAATAATCTAGCCATGTAGCACTATCCGTTTAAGCGCCGGTGCTATTTACGGGTGCGGCGCTTGAGGCCGGCGACGTGCAAACGGACTGATTGGCGATCAACCATAGTCTGAGCATGCTCAAGGCTAACTTGGTCTTTGGCTTCGGTTTTCATCTTTTGAGCGCGTTCTAAGGCCTTTTGGGCTTCGGCTTCGTCAATACCTTCGGCATGGTCGGCTTCATCAACGAGTACGCGGAGTGTATTGTCGGTGGTTACTTCGATGACGCCGCCATTGGTGGCAAAAAATTCGCGCTGGGCATCGGTATCTTTGGGAGCGCGGCGAACAGCGATCACGCCGTTTTTAGCCACGCTAACCAGCGGCATGTGGTGCTGTAGCACACCGATTTCGCCGTCTAATGTTGGCAAGGTGACTTCATAGACGTCTTCGTCAAACTTGATGCCGCTGAGGGCTACCAGTTGGAAATGAATCACGTTTATTTAGCTCCTGCTTTAACAACGTCAGCAATCGAGCCCTTGAGGTAGAAAGCGCTTTCTGGCTTGTCGTCGTGCTTACCGTCGAGAATTTCTCGGAAACCCTGGATGGTGTCAGTGAGCTTAACGTATTGACCTGGGTTGTTGGTAAACTGTTCAGCAACAAAGAATGGCTGGCTCAAGAAACGTTGGATACGGCGAGCGCGGGCCACGGTTTGCTTATCTTCTTCGGAAAGTTCTTCCATACCAAGAATGGCGATGATATCCTGTAAGTCTTTGTAACGCTGTAATACGCGCTGAACTTCACGAGCGACATTGTAATGGTCTTCGCCAACGATTTCTGGGTCGAGAATGGTCGAGCTAGAGTCTAAAGGATCAACCGCAGGATAGATACCGATTTCGGTAAGCGCACGGTTTAATGCGATGGTCGAGTCAAGGTGCGCAAAGACGTTAGCCGGCGCTGGGTCGGTAAAGTCGTCGGCAGGCACGTAGACGGCCTGTACGGAGGTGACGGAGCCCTCTTTAGTTGAGGTAATACGCTCCTGGAGCTGACCCATTTCCTGGGCAAGGTTTGGCTGGTAACCTACAGCGGATGGCAAACGGCCAAGCAGGGCAGACACTTCGGCGCCGGCCTGGGTATAACGGAAAATGTTATCGACAAAGAAAAGGACGTCTGAGCCCTTATCGCGAAAGCCTTCGGCGATAGTTAGGCCGGAAAGAGCAACTCGCAAACGAGCTCCAGGTGGCTCATTCATCTGGCCGAAGACCAGTGAGGTGTTCTTAAGCACGCCAGATTCTTCCATTTCGTAGTAGAGGTCGTTACCTTCGCGGGTACGCTCACCAACACCAGCAAACACCGAATAGCCTGAGTGGAATTTAGCGATGTTGTTGATCAATTCCTGAATAAGAACAGTCTTACCGACACCGGCGCCACCAAAGAGGCCGGCCTTACCGCCTTTGACCATTGGGCAGATCAGGTCGATAACTTTGATACCGGTTTCCAGAATTTCAACGCTACCGGACTGGTCAACCAGTGGTGGCGGATTACGGTGAATAGGCGCGCGGTTTTTGAATGTGCCAGCCTTACCGTCGATGGGTTCGCCAGTAACATTAAACATGCGGCCTAATGTTTCGTCGCCAACCGGTACGGTGATGGCCGAACCGGTGTCGACAACCTCGGAACCACGAGCCAAGCCATCAGTTGAACTGAGGGCAACAGCGCGAACGCTTGATTCACTGAGGTGCTGCGCAACCTCAAGTGTTATTGTCGTGCCGTCGTAATCGACGGTTAAGGCGTTATAAATTGCTGGCAGGTTACCGGTAGAAAACTCTACGTCGACCACCACACCCACGATCTGGGTGATTTTACCGTTCTTAGTTTGTGCTTTTGTTGCTGTGGCCATTATTGTTCTCCTTTTTCTGAATTAAGTCTTTCTCGTATCTTTTCAATATGGCTCCCTATCGGGATGATTTCTGCGTCCATCAAGACTTCTCTCGAAAATGCTCCTATAGATGACATATCTGGCATTTGAGTCTCTTCGGTTGGCACCTGTACAAACACTGGCAATGCATAACGTTGGGCAAATTGAATACGGGTTAGCACATCAGCGTCGTAAGCAATATTTCGCGTATTGTACGACGGGATAACCAGCCCGTCCACCTCTCGGAGAATCTTTTCTGTCTTGCCGACTGACGCAGACCCATTTAAGGGATTCAGCAGCAATGAAACACCAAAGCCTCTCTCATGTAGCATTTCTTCCCATAGCATGCCGAGGTCAAGCGTCAAACCTATGGGGTTTCTCGGGACTGTCAGTGCAAGTTGTGGTTTTTTTAATTCACTCATGAATTCATAGCCTCCGCTCCACCGCTGATTTCGGCTAATTCCTGGGTTATGGCTGCCTGTCGGGCAGTGTTCAGCTCCAGAGTGTAGTCTTTGATCAGGTCGTTGGCGTTATCGGTGGCGTTTTTGGTAGCTAGCATGCGCATGGCGTGTTCAGATGCCAGGCTCTCGAGCGCGCCTTGCCAAACCTGGGCTTCGACGAGGCGAATTGCCACCTGATCGATGACGGTTTCGACGTCTGGCTCGAAGTTACTCATAGCGGTATTTGGGCTTTCGTCCCCTACGCCGGCAGCAGGCAAGAGCTGGAGGCTCTTAACTTCCTGAGACACTGTTGACTTGAAGGCAGTGTAAATCACTCGGACTTCGTCGACTTTGCTCTCTTTATAGTGTTCAATGACCGTATTCAGGATAGGGCGGATGTCGTTGACGCTCGGCTGGTCGCCCAAAGGGGGATAGGCGGCCATCAGATCAACTTCGCTCAGGCGGCGGACGAATTGCGCACCTTTGCTGCCGATGGTAATGACGTGACTTTTAACCTTTTGGGCTTCGTCTTCGCGTAGGCCAGTCGTTAATTGCTTGAGGACGTTGGCATTGTAAGCACCAGCTAAGCCGGTGTTACTGGTAATGATGACGTACAAGCGATTCTTTACGGGACGCTTCCGGAATAGTGGCTGACGTTCAACTTCGCTAATAGCGTTCAAACGGGTCAACAGATCGTAGGCCATGTCGCGGTAAGGGCGGCTACGTTGAGCCCGTTCCTGTGCACGACGCAGTTTACTGGCCGAAACCAGCTCCATCGCCTTGGTGATCTGGCGAGTGCCTTTGATCGAGGTGATCTTGCGTTTAAGAACGATTGTACTAGCCACGGGTCAATTACTCCTTGCTGGCTTTCTTAAGGGGCTTGTAGCTGTCGGCGATGGCTTTAGCAACCTTGATGACAACTTCGTTGTCGGCGTCAGATGGTTTACCACCGGTGTTAAGGGCTTCGATAACCTTAGGATGCTTGCTCTTGAGTTCGCGGTGCAGAGCCTCTTCGGCGAGCTTGATTTTTTCGACTGGTACAGCGTCGAAACAACCCTTGGTAGCTGCCAGTAGGCTGCTGTACATTTCCCAGATTGCGTATGGGCTGTACTGCGGCTGCTTGAGCAGTTCGGTTAGGCGCTGACCGCGCTCGATGGTTTGGCGGGTTTCTGGGTCGAGGTCGGTCGAGAACTGGCTGAATGCCGCAAGTTCACGGTACTGAGCCAAGCTAAGCTTAAGGCCGCCACCAACAGCTTTGATAGCTTTGGTTTGGGCAGAACCACCAACACGCGAAACAGATAGACCGACCGAGATAGCCGGGCGAATACCCTGGTAGAACAGGTTAGTTTCCAGGAAGATTTGACCATCGGTGATCGAGATGACGTTGGTTGGGATGTAGGCAGAAATATCGCCAGCTTGGGTTTCGATGATCGGCAGAGCCGTCAAAGAACCGGCACCGAGATCATCCGAGAGCTTAGCGGCGCGCTCCAAAAGGCGGGAGTGCAAGTAGAAAACATCGCCTGGGTAGGCTTCGCGGCCCGGTGGGCGGCGCAGAAGCAGTGACATTTGGCGGTAGGCCGCAGCGTGCTTGGTAAGATCATCGTAAATGATCAAGGCGTGCTGTGAGTTGTCGCGGAAGTATTCACCCATGGCTGCACCGGCGTATGGCGCCAGGTAGAGCATGGCTGCTGGATCAGCCGGGCTGGTAGCCACGATGATGGTCTGGTCCATAACGCCTTCGCGCTTGAGGCGCTCTTGCAAAGCAGCAATCTTAGATAGCTTCTGACCGATGGCAACGTAGACGTTGATAACACCGGTTTTTTGCTTAGCCTGGTTAACCATGGTGTCAACAGCGATAGCTGTTTTACCGGTTTGACGGTCGCCAATGATCAGCTCACGCTGGCCACGGCCGATTGGCACGATGGCATCAATGGCAGTTAAGCCGGTCATCATTGGTTCGTGGACGCTTTTACGGGCTAAGACACCGGGAGCAGGGCGTTCAACACGGCTGCGCAGCTTAGTCTTGATTGGGTCACCACCATCGAGGGGACGGCCCAAAGGATCAACCACACGACCAACGAGCTCAGGACCAACAGGCACTTCCAGCACGGAACCGCTGAGGCGGACTTTAGCACCGGCCTTTACTTCGATGTCGGTACCGAGGAGTACGGCGCCAATTTCTTCTTGGCCGAGGTTAAGAGCAAAAGCGGTAACTTTCTGACCTTGCGCGCCCTCGACTTCGAGCATTTCGTTATAACCAGCGGAACTCAGACCATAGATCCAAGCAATGCCATCACCAACGCGGGTAACAACACCGACGTTTTCGATTTCTGGTCGTTCTTTTAACTGAGCAATTGCTGCTCGGATATCATCTGATAATTCTGTAATCGATAGTTCAGCCACGGGTCTTTACGTATCCTTTCCTGCAGTGGTTAATTGCTTAAACTTATTCAATTTTGCTTCAACGCTCAAATCAAGCTGCTTATCAGCCAGGCTCAGACGCACGCCACCTAAAATTGTTGGATCGTGCGCTTCGGTGACGATAATCTTCTTGGCCTCTGGGTAGAGCTGCTTGAATTGCTTGATGATATCGGCTTTAATGGCCGCGGTGAGCGGGTGAGCGCTGGTGGCAATCACCTCTACAAAACCGGCTGCCGCCCAATCGGCCTGCACGTCACGCAGCAATGAATCCAGCTCACCAACCCGTTGCTCACTTAGTAAATAAGCGGCGATTTCGTTAACGTAGGTCTTAGACACACCACTTTTTAAAGTGTTGTCGGCGATGACGTTAGCGATACGGGTTCGAGCGGTCTTCATGCGCTTGCGCTGCCTTTCAGTGCGCGCTCAATGAGTGCGGCATCTTTTTTAGCGTCGATCTTTTCTTGGATGATGGCTTCGGTGGCATCGGAGACTAGGTTAACCAGCTCTTTTTCGAGCTGCTTGCGAGCCCGAGCGGTGTCTTGCTTAATGCGATCCTCGGCGGCGGCCAGAATGCCGTCGGCTTTAGCACGGGCTTTCTCTTCGGCTTCGCGAATGGCCTGGCGAGCGCTTTCTTGGGCACTAACGAGAATGCCGTCGGCCGCTTTACGACTCTCTTGCAATGCCTCGGCGATCTGCTGTTCGAGCTTGGCACGTTCTTTTTGCATTTCTTCGCCAAGTGTTACACCGCTTTCGATTCTTTGGCGCCGTTCTTCTAAAACTTTGAGAATCGGTGTAAAGGCATAACGACGCAATACTAGGTAGGCCAGCACAAACGTGACCAGCTGAATCAGGAACGCCTTGCCGTCAACGCCAAGCGCGCCCAAACCTGACGAACTCTCAGCCGCAAACGTAGTTACGAGAGTTGTCATACACTCACCTCAAGGAGGGTTTCATAAAATAGTGCAGTTTGGTCGAAAGATGAGCACCGCAAGCGAGCCGTACTGCAAGGTACGGTGAGCGCGGAGCGCAGTGTTTCGGGCAAAATGTGCATTTTCTGGAATCCTCCCACTTATTTGACGATGAAGATTGATGCGAAGGCTAATAGACCGAACAATTCGACAATAGCCACAAAGATCAAAGCCTGACCGAGGAACTTAGCTGCTTCAGGGTTGCGACCGACGGCCTGCAAGTAGTTACCGCCAATAAGGCCAATGCCGATAGCTGGGCCAATAAAACCACCGCCAATCATTAAACCTTTACCGATAATTGCTGTATTAACTGCGTCTGCGGCTGCGAATATCATGTTATTTACCTTGCTCCTTATAATTAATTACTTGTTTAAAACCAAAAATAAAACTACCCACTGACACTTCCTCCGGGAACGGTAGCCTGTGGCACCATTGTTGCAGGAACGTCATCTTCGGTCAAGTCTTCTTCCTCGGGGTGGGCGCTGGAGTGATTAACAGCGATTGCCAGGTACATAGTAGCTAGGACGGTAAAAATGTAGGCTTGCAGGGCAGCAACAAGTATTTCCAGTAAGGTGAACGGCAGGGCAGTCAATGGCGCGGCAACACTGCCAAGATACGAGAAGACACTAATGACGATCTCACCGATGGTTATATTGAGGAATAAACGAAGCGACAGGCTGAGTACGCGCGTGAGGTCGGTGAACATTTCGAGCAAGCCAATTATAAAGTACAGCGGATTCCAGGGACTACCAATAAAGAAGTGGCGCAGGTATTTGATGGGGCCGCCAGATTCGCGAATGGATGCGGTATACACTGTGAGCATCGTAAATGCGCCAATGGCCAGTGTTGCATTCAAGTCACCGGTAAATGGTCGTAGCAGTGGGTTTTCGCCGGAGTGGAACCCACCACCGACAAATGGTAGTAACCCAAGCCAGTTATTGAGAATGATAAAGAAGAAGACCGTCACAAAATACGGCACGTACTTGCGGCCAATCTTTTTGTCGTCAAAAGCGTTTTCGACCAGATTGCTTATGAATTCGACGCCGGCTTCCACGAACTGCACAACGCCACCCTTGGGTTTAACGGTGACCTGGCGGCTGACCCAAATCATAAAAGCGACTATAAACAGGGTGCTGATCCAACCATAAAGAATCGAGTTGGTAATAGTGAAACCACCGATTTCGAATACACCAGCTGGCGCAACGTGAACTGTTGGCCCGGTTTCGGCAAAACGTGCTAGTAAGCCACCAATCATGAGTGGTGCCCCTTCGGCGGGATGCCTGGGCTATTCAACTGCATTTGGCGCCAGACCACTACTGCCATGCCGATCATAGCCAGCAGAAAACCGACAATTGTAAGGAGCGGCAGCATATCGAGCCGCTTATCAAGTTCGAAGCCGCCAATGATTGGCACGAGCACCACGATAGCTAATTGCCAACTCATGTTCAAAGCGGCAGAGAAAAACTGAGCACGAGCTTCATAGCTGGCCTGCTGATCATTACCCACCGATTTAACCGGCGTCGTTTGTCCTTTAGTAGGAGGCAAGGGCGTCTGTTTCATTACTTCTTAGTATAACAGGTGTGATCTATCTCACGCAACAGGGAGCGCTTCGCAGCAGTAACGATGTAAGGAATAAGGCTTTATTTTACATTGTATAGTGATACAATAAACAGCATGAATAGTCCGCAAATTACTGTTTACAGCGCAACTTGGTGCGCCTTTTGCCACGCCGCTATGGATTACTTCGATAAGCTCGGCGTTACCTACACCGATAAAGATGTCGAAAAAGATCCAACAGCCGGCATGGAAGCCGTCGAAAAATCAGGTCAGCGCGGCATCCCCGTTATTGATATCGATGGCGAAATCATCATTGGTTTCGACAAACCTAAAATTGACGCTGCGCTTAAAGCGCGCAATCTAGCCTAAGACAGTC
>JAQBRQ010000021.1 GCA_028286385.1 Candidatus Saccharimonadota bacterium | reverse complement strand
TACAATGGTAATCCGTATGTTCTTATGAGTCCTGCCCGTGCTCAAGCGCTTCAAAAAGGTTGGCGGAAGCCTATGCCCGTTACCGTACAAATTAACAGGAAGCCGGATAAGCCCTGGCGCATTAATATGATGCCAATTGGAGACGGAAGTTTCTACCTTTATCTTCACGGGAATGTGCGCAAGGCTTCGAAGACCCGGGTAGGTGATACCGTGACGGTTGATGTCGCATTTGATGAGCAGTATTATAACGGACCCATGCACCCCATGCCTGATTGGTTTCAAAAAGGGCTTAATGAGAATGTAAAAGCGAACAAAGCATGGAAGAACCTCATTCCTAGCAGGCAAAAGGAGATATTAAGGTATTTCTCCGGGCTAAAGTCTCCACAAGCAAAAGAACGTAACCTTCAGAAAGCACTACATGTGTTATCTGGGCATGATGACCGGTTCATGGCTCGTACGTGGAAGGACGGAAAATAGGGGGTACCGGCTGCACGAGTTTATTGATTTAGTTGCAATAGTTTCCGCTACGGTCACCGTATTGACCTCGAATTTCCATGATTGTATAATATGATTATGCTTGAGACTATATCGAATTTGGAGAATCAGCCTGGTGCTTCACCAGATATTCTTGGCGCTGTTTGTGCTCAAAAATTTATTAATTGCCCTGAACACGTAAGCACTTATTGCACCGTTACTGGCCAAATATTTGAAGCCCTGGAGCTCGGGACCACTTACCTCCGGCGAGAGATGCGCCCAGACGGAACTCGTGGTGCTCCTTATATTGATTATCAAAGAACTCGAGGTGCAAAGAACTGGAACGAAGCTATTACGGTTAATAATAAAGGAGAGTGGATATATGTTTTTGGTGACGAGGATGTTGGCGGTATTCACGAGGCGGGCGATAAGATCAGGCCATTCAAAAAGGCTATCATTGCAACGAAGATTTTAGCCGGGCGTCCTAAAAAATCTGCTTAAGCTTGCAAAAGGTGTGGCATATATCACGCGATCAGTCAGAAATTTCACTGCAAAGGCTATTCCTGCTTATTATAGTGTTGATTGCTAAATATTAACATTATAGGGAGGGCAATACATATGGCAGGAAATCAAGGATTCGCATCAATGGACCAAGCTAAAGCTAGGAAGATTCAGAGCATGGGCGGTCGCGCTAGCGGCAAGAGCAGAAGCAACAGCCACTGATAGCGGTCAAACAACTCACATCCTTTTAGTGTAGAGGTCACCAGTACGGTGACCTCTTTTCGATGTCTATGCGCAAAGTTATTAAATAAATCTTAACTGTTAGCAGCATAAGCTGTTTGAATTGCTAGACTGCCTGCATGTGGCGGGTATTCGGTCATCGGTTTCGGCGTGGCACGTTGCTCTTGGCAGTATGTGTTGGTGTGATGGCGGGTCTTGGCTTGGCACGAACTCGGTACAGCATTAACCCGCTGTATGTATGGGCGTTGTTGGTATTGGTAATTATTGTTTGGCGCAGAAAGGCGCTCACACTTGTTGTCTTATTGGTATTGTTGGGCATAAGTTTTGGTTGGTGGCGCGGATCGTTATACATGCAAAAACTGGATGCCTACGAGCCAGTCTATTTTCAAAAGATCACGCTGACAGCCCGGGCTAGCGAAGACGCACTGTATGGCAAAACCAAGCAGCTCAGTTTTGCGGCCAGCGAAATTGTGCTGGAGAACGGTCAGCGAATGACGGGCAAAATCCAACTAAGCGGATACGGCGTGAACGCGGTTTTCCACGGTGATGAGGTCACGGCTAGCGGCAAACTGTACCCAGGCTTTGGTGCGTATCAGGGGCGCATGAGTTTTGCGGTGCTCAGCATCACCGATCACCATCCGACACTGGTAGCCGAGATCCGGCGCGAGTTTGTGGCCGGCGCACAAACGGCTTTGCCGGAACCATTGGCGCCCTTCGTGATGGGGCTCCTCGTCGGCCAGCGGGCAAACCTACCGGCAGATACTAAAGGGGACTTACAAAAGGTGGGCCTGACGCATATTATCGCGGTGTCCGGCTATAACCTAACAATTATTTTGCAGGCTAGTCGCCGCTTGCTCGGGAAGCGGTCAAAACGTATTGCTACCATTTTATCGCTGGCATTGATTGCGGTTTTTTTGCTGCTGGCTGGCGCTAGCGCGTCAATTGTACGTGCTGCGATAGTTAGCGTGTTAAGTATTGCGGCATCTTATTATGGCAGAAGCTTTAGCCCTTTGAGTTTGATTGCCTTCGCGGCGGCTATCACCGCCTGGGCAAACCCGGTGTACATTTGGAGTGATCTTAGCTGGTACCTCAGTTTTTTGGCATTTTACGGTGTGATGATACTGTCGCCACTGGTGCAGGCCCGCTGGCCGGGGCGCTGGCACCAGAACATTATTGGTTCAGTGGCACTGGAGAGTGTTTGCGCCGAGGTTATGAGCTTGCCGTTTGTGCTGCACATCTTTGGCCAGATGTCGCTGGTCGGGTTGCCGGCAAACATTCTGGTTGTGACGCTGGTGCCACTGGCTATGCTGCTCGGCGTAGTTTCTGGTCTAGCCGGCATGCTGGCGGCCTCATTCTCTGGGTGGATAACCTGGCCGGCAAATTTTCTCCTGACGTATATGCTCGACGTGGCGCACATTATGGCGCATCTGCCTGGCATCTTTGTAGAAAACAAAGCCTTATCGCTGCCGGCCATGCTTGCCATATATTTGGGTATCACCCTTGTTACTACCTCGCTGTGGCACAAGACAAGATCAGTAAAAGCTGATACAATAACAGATATAATGCAACCTAAGTATCAAGGATTACTGGCATGAGCGGACACAGTAAATGGTCGACAATTAAGCGGGAAAAGGGCGCCAAAGACGCAGCTCGTGGTGCCGTCTTTACCAAGCTTGGTAATGCTATTGCCATTGCCGCGCGTGCTGGCACTGATCCGGACACCAACTTTAGCTTGCGCCTAGCAATCGACCGTGCCAAGGCTGCAAACATGCCGTCGGCCAATATACAGCGTTCTGTCGACCGTGCCAAGGATAAAGACGCAGCCCAACTCACCGAAGTGCTCTATGAGGGCTACGGCCCTGGTGGTGTCGCCGTCCTCGTGGAGTGTGCCAGCGATAACCTCAATCGCACTTATCCCGAAGTCAAACTAGCCTTTTCCAAGCATGGCGGCAGCATCGCCGAGAAGGGTTCAGTTGCCTTCCAATTCGACCACAAAGGCATGATCCGCGTAAAGGCCACCGGTGATGACTTACTCATGCAAGCTCTCGAAGCCGGCGCAGAAGACGTTCAAGAAGAAGGCGACGAATCAATCGTCTACACTGAAGCCAAGGAGCTCGCCAAAGTCCGCGACGCGCTCAACGCCGCTGGCGTCGAAATCGCCGAAGCCGAGCTAACCTACGTTCCAAGCAACACCGTCGAAGTTAAAGACGCGGCAACCGCTGGCAAAATCATGCGCATGATGGACGCCCTAGAAGCCAGCGACGACGTCGTCAACACGCATGTTAACTTCGACATCCCCGAAGAACTTTTAGGCTAAACTAGAAAGGTGCTATGAAAATAAAAATAAATAAAAAATCAGTACTCGTCAGCGTAATCGTTGCCTTAATTGCCACCTCTGTGACAAGTATTTTTGTAAAGCAAACACAAATTACGAACGACCCAGGGGTCGTCAATAGTTTCGCAGGTGCTCCAGTTGACTATGGTTTTCCACTAACAGCTCGAGTAATGACCAAGGCAGGCCCGGTGATTTTTGCTTGCGACTATACGCCGTGTAGCTCTGCTGATATGCTTCACGACCAAAGTGTCGACCAAGCCAAGAATGACTCTTTTGAAACACGAATAGTTGGCCTTTTGGCAAACTTTGCATTCTATTTGGTCGCAACAAGTTTGCTGGTATTTTTCGGGAATTACATTAAGCAAAAAAAGCATCGCTAGTTATGCGCATACTCGGCATCGATCCCGGCACCGGCATCCTCGGTTTTGGCGTGATCGACGCCGTAAAGGGCAAAGCTACGCTGGTAGACGCCGGCGTCATCCGGACACCAGTTAAAGAAGATGATGCTGTGCGCTTGCAAACAATCTTCGATGAATTAACAGAGATTATCAACGAAACCAAGCCAACTCATATGTCGGTCGAAAAACTGTTCTTTGCGCGTAACGTTACCACGGCCATGACGGTCGCCCAAGCCCGCGGCGTGGTACTGCTTTGCGGCATGCAGGCCGGGCTGACCATTTTTGAATATACACCGATGCAGATTAAGCAGGCGGTAACTGGCTATGGTCGGGCAGAGAAGAAGCAAATCCAAGAAATGGTGCGGGTGATTCTTAGTCTCAAAGAGATACCGAAGCCGGATGATGCCGCCGACGCGCTGGCCGCAGCCATAACGCATTCCATGACGCTGCGCATGTAGCGCCGCGCGGCAAGTGTGAGATAATAGTTAGATGATAGCGACCTTATCCGGAATTGTAAGCGAGAAGTTGGCCGAGGTAGTCGTGCTCGATGTGCACGGTGTTGGCTACGGATTACTGGTTCCAACCGAAGATTTCGGAAGATTGGCAACCGGAGAGCCGGCCAAACTGTATATTTACGAGCATATCCGCGAGCAATCACACGATTTATTTGGCTTTTTAACGCGTGACACCCAGGCATTATTCGAACAATTACTTGACGTAAACGGTGTTGGACCTAAAATGGCACTTAACGTGTTAAGTATTGGCACAAGCCAAGCTGTCAAACAGGCAATCGCCGGTGGCGACGTAAAGTTCATTCAACAGGCCAACGGCGTCGGAAAAAAAGTTGCTGAACGTGTCGTCGTTGAGCTCAAAGACAAAGTTGGTTTAGCCGGGATAGACCTGGCCTCAACCGGACTACTGCAGGGCGAAGCAATCCTGCTTGGTGACGAAGCTATCGAAGCTTTAGTGTCGCTTGGCTACTCGCCGCAAGACGCTGCCAAGGCTTTAGAAAATGTCGATGCCGAGCTCTCCACCGAAGGTCGCATCAAGCAGGCATTAAGCAGGAGGTAACATATGGATGTACCGGCATTAGCATTGCCAAATGGTCAGCAGGTACCGCAAATTGGACTGGGATTATGGAAAGTCCAGGATGATCAACAGTTTAAAGCCGGTTTTCAGGCAGCAATCGATGTCGGTTACCGCCACTTCGATACGGCGCAGATTTACGGCAATGAACAGATGCTTGGTGAAGCCTGGAAGGTCTCCGGCGTGGCCCGCGAACAGCTGTTTATAACTACTAAAATTTGGCTCAAGAACTTTGGTCAACGTCACTTACAGAAAAGTTTCACGGAGTCACTCGATAAGCTTCAAACGGATTACGTCGATCTGCTGTTGCTACATTTTCCGGTAACCGTGTTGCGTAAAAAAGCCTGGCAAGCCCTCGAAGAAATCCAGGCCAATGGCGGCGCTAAAAATATTGGTGTCAGCAACTACACGATTCGCCACCTCGATGAAATGAAAAAATATGCCAAAGTTACACCCGCCGTTAATCAAGTAGAATTGCACGTCTTTTTGCAGCAGCCAGAACTTATCAAGTACTGCCAGGATCACGGCATTGTCGTCGAGGCCTACTCACCGCTGGCGCACGGCGAAGTCATGGACGACCCAGTCGTCGCAGGGATTGCCGAAAAACACGGCAAAAGCTACGCTCAAATCATGCTGCGCTGGTGCACCGAGCAAAACCTCGTCGTACTGGCAAAATCTATTACCCCAAGTCGTATAAAAGAAAACATCGACATCTTCGACTTCGAACTTGATGATGAAGACAAGCAAGCTCTCACAAAATTGGACCGCAATCTGCGTACCTGCTGGAGCCCAGTCCATGTGCCGTAAGCATAACTACGGTATACTAGTAAATAATGATTGATCGAATAGTAAATGCCGGCGCCGAACCGGAAGAGCCGCAAGAAGTT
>JAQBRQ010000045.1 GCA_028286385.1 Candidatus Saccharimonadota bacterium | reverse complement strand
CGTAGGTAATCGTACCCTCGTGAATCAGGTTAACTAGCTGGCGATCCATGGACTGCATGCCGAACTCGGCACCGGTCTGAATGACGGCTTCCAGCTGGTGAGCTTTACCTTCACGGATGATGTTACGAACAGCTGGTGTAGCCACCAAGATTTCGGCTGCCGCGACGCGACCACCACCGATTGATGGCACCAGGCGCTGAGACACGATAGCCATTAAGATGTTAGACAGCTGTGCGCGAATCTGCGGCTGTTGGTGCGGCGGGAAGACATCAATCATACGGTCGATACTCTGCGCAGCGCTGTTGGTGTGCAAGGTCGCGAACACTAAGTGACCGGTTTCGGCCATGGTAATGGCGCTGGCAATGGTTTCGAGGTCGCGCATTTCGCCGAGCAAGACAACGTCCGGATCCTGGCGGAGGGCGCTACGCATTGCAGCGCTAAAGCTGTAGGTATCATAGTGGACTTCGCGCTGCACAATAACCGACTTAATCGACTTGTGCGTAAACTCAATCGGGTCTTCAATGGTGATGATGTGCTTGCTCTGCTCGACGTTAATCTTATGGATCAAGGCCGATAGCGAGGTGGACTTACCGGAACCGGTCGGACCGGTAACAAGTACTAAGCCGCGCGGATATTCAGCGAATTTATTGGTGATTTCCGGCATTCCGAGCTGTTCAATCGTCAAAATTTCGTTCGGGATTAAGCGCAGAGCGGCGGCCATATTACCGCGTTCGTGGAAGGCGTTAACGCGGAAGCGACCGAGGTCGCCAAAGGCAAAACTAAAGTCGAATTCTTTATCTTTGAGTAATATCTGCTTTTGATCTTCGTCCAAAATCGCGAAAATCAACGACTCAACAGCTTCTTCGTCGAGAATATCGGAACCCGTAACTGCCGCGAGTGAGCCATCTATCCTGAGCATCGGTGGCAACCCAACCTGAATGTGCAGGTCAGATGCCTTCTTTTTGATAACTTCGTCGAGGAGAACCTCGATCCTTGGTTGTGCCTGCATTATTCCACCCTACCCTTTAGTTTACGCATTATCTTCAGCCGCTACCCTGTTAATTTCCGAAATTGTTGTCCGACCGTCCAAAGCCTTGAGGTACCCGTCTTGACGCATGGTAATCATGCCTTCAGCCTGGGCGACTTTTTCGATTTCGCTGCTGGTAGCCCGTTTCAGAATTAATGACTGAATGGCTTCTGATACTTCAAAGACCTCGTACAAGCCTAGGCGACCCTTGTAACCAGCTGGATTATCAGGACTATCGGTGCCCTTGCTTAAAGTATAAGCGGTTTGACCAGCCAAGGGCAAGCTTTTATACCCAAGGTCCTCGGCGGCAGCAGCCACGTCCTCGGCGGTCTTTGGCAGCAAATCCCTAAGTGCGGCTTGCACAGCGGCGGCCTCGACTTCGGTCGACTCGTAGGTCTGCTTGCCAACATCAGAAATCTTGCGCACCAGGCGCTGGCCAATGACGGTACGAACAGTACTGGCAATCAAAAACGGCTCGATGCCCATTTCCAACAAACGAGGCAAAATGCCAGCGGCGCTGTTGGTGTGCAGCGTACTAAAAACTAAGTGGCCAGTTAGGGCGGCTTGCACAGCCAATTGAGCTGTCTCTTTATCACGGATTTCTCCGACCATCACCACGTCGGGGTCCTGGCGCAAAATGCTTCGCAGGCCAGAAGCGAAGGTTAACCCAACCTCAGAGTTGACCTGAATCTGGTTAATGCCATCCATTTTGTACTCAACAGGGTCTTCAAGCGTGACAATGTTAACGGCGTCATCCATAATTTCCTGAATCAGAGCGTATAGCGAAGTTGACTTACCGGAACCGGTCGGACCGGAGGTCAGAATCATACCATTCGACTGCCCAAGCCCTTTACGAATTGTTTTAAGTGCGCGGCCGGTGTAGCCCATAGCTTCAAGGTTTAAAGAGGTGCCCGACTTATCGAGTAAACGGATTACCACCTGCTCGCCCCAGACGATTGGCGCGATGGCAATACGCAGATCAATCACCTTTCCATCAACCTTAAAGCTAAACTGACCGTCTTGCGGCGTACGATGCTCATCAATTTTTAGGTTAGCCAGAATTTTAATGCGTGAGATCAGCGCTGGTTCAGTGTTCTTAGGCAGGCGCATAACTTCACGCAAAATGCCGTCGACACGACAACGAACTTTGAGTTCTTTTTCGAGAGGCTCAATGTGGATATCGCTGGCCCGGTTATGGGCTGCAAACTCCAAAATCGCCGTCAAAGCCTTACTAATTGGCGAATCTGCTTCCAGATCCGGAATACTCTGAGCTTTATTAGCGTCGGCTTTGCCAACTGCCAACTCCGCAGCTTTTACCTGCTCTAGTGACATGCCGGTCGCGACAAACGAAGCGTCCATCTGGGTATCGAGCCGAGCTTCGTATTGACGCAGTATCTGGCGGATACCGGTTTCGCTGGCCACGTAAACCTTGAGCGGACGACCAATACGGTTACTCAAAAAGTCGACAGCCTGAACGTTATCGGCATCGAGCATAGCCACCACTAATTTATGTTGAATTTCACCGAGCGGCACAGCCATGTAGCGCGTGGCAATATCTTGCGGCAGTAGGCTCAGAATTTTTGGTTCGATTCGGGCGGATGTTAGGTTTACGTACGGGACTTTGGTAATTGTGGCGTTGGCTTTAACCAGCTGCTCATCGTTTATAAAGCCGTTCTTGACCATGTAGCTAAACAGCGGCTGCTTTTCTTTGGCAGCAGCGGTACGGGCCTCTTCCAGGCGTTCAGCAGTAATCATTCCACTGCTAACGAGGGTGTCTTCAACCTGCTGCCCTGTAGCCGCCGATAGTACGCTCATACCACCTGCCTACTGCCCAGACGTGCCGCTAAATGGATTCGGATTGGCATTCTGGCCAATAGTAATCGATTTTGAAGGGTTAAAAGCTTCGCTGTTGAAGTACTTAGTGTCCGGCTTAGAGAAGTTGGCTGAAATAGGCTGAACAACTTCAACCTGCTGCTGACGATTTTGGGGCGTTGCAAAGATTAACTTAGACAGAACCAGCGAGGCTATGGCACTAATAAATACGATCACCACAATAAGTGCGATATCTTTTTGTTTCATAGGAGCTTTCTCATTTTACTACCTGATTCGTGATATTTAGGCTTTTACCCGGCTGGAAGTAGGTGTGGGCGTTAACCGTCAGTGTCATGTCGCTTGAGCCACCGCTGAGTGTTATTGAATCAACTTGGATTGGACGAATGGAATGCTCCAATTTCTTGATCAAATCTTGGACTGACGTGTAACTTGCGTTGCTGATGCTAAATGTAAACGGCATTGGTACTGCCTGCGGATTCGGGCTTGAACTATTAGCTTCCTGATTCACTTGGTCATCGGTTCCGGTGATGCTGCTGATCTTTAGGCTACGGTCACTCAAAATCTTCTCCAAGCTAGAGGTTAGGGCCGGGAAATCATAGCTGCTTGGCAATGCGTCGAGCACAATCTTGGCGTTATTGCCATCGTTATCACCAGCACCTGTTTTAGAGCCACCAATAACATTTTTACTAGCGCCATCAAACTTTTCGTACGAACCGACGAGCTCACTAAACGACTCAGTGTTAACTTGAAGCTGTTTGTTGGCCTTATCTTTAGCAGCAGTCACGCGTGATTGATACTGGTTGGTGCTGAAGACTGCCTGTGAAGCCACCAGTGAGAAAATCGTGATGAACGAAGCCGCTCCAACCACAGCTACCATCTGGGCATTAGCCTTGCTGATAGCTACGCGTTTGGTTGAAATAATTTTATTAGCCATGGTTAGTTACTCCCCTTGCTCGTCGCCCCGGTGGCTGGTGCCGCCTTGAATAAGTCAGTTGGCTGACTTATTTGTGAACGGGTTGTTACCTGATTTGGAACCGCTAATTTAGTCTTCTGAGCGATGTCAAAAATGGCTTTATCGTACGCCAGTGTGATCGTGAAGCTAGCTGGCTGCCCACCATCTCCGGCTGAAGCCAGGCCAAAACTACCGAGTACAACACCGGTGAAAGCATTGGTTGGCGTAGTATTCGTGTCTGATGTGTATTTGGTAAACTTGAGCGTATCAACGTACGTGTTAACGCTGCTCAGCGCGTCAGCCGTACCAGTAATGGTTGTTGCCTGGGTCGTAAAGTCGGTCGTGAAGCTAGTAATACTAACCTTCGCCGGGGTCACATCATTCAGGTAGCCAAACAAGCGTGAGGAGGCTGGCTTACCAGCGTGCAAGGCTGTTAAGCTATCCAGTTGGTTCTGAACTGTCAGGATTCTATCGATTTCTGGCTGGCTTTTCAGCTTAGCGCTACTGCTCGCAATATCCTTGCTCAAATCATCGATATGCTTTTTCTGCAGACGACCGATGCTAAAGAGCGACAGCAGCAGCGCCAGCGAAATAATGCTGACGAGCGCCGAAATACTAAGCACCATGCGGCGCGCACGTTGTGCCTTAATGTATTCAAGCTTAATGTCAGGTAACAGATTGAGTTGGATCATTGAATACGCTCCGCAAGTCCTACCGCTACTCCAAATTGATTGGAGATACCAAGTAATTCATTCTGACGATCCTGCGCGTAGCTTACGCCGCGCCAAGCATTGCCAATTTCTACATTCAGGCCAAATTTATTAGCTAGATACAGTGGGAATTCAGGGATGACTGATGCGCCGCCGGTTACAATAATGCGCTCAATCTTGGCGCCAACGTAGCGGGTTTGGAAGAATTTGATCGATTTTTCGATCTCGGTGGTCAGCATATCAACCGTGCCGCTAATGGCCTGCAAGACCTGGCCCTCCAGCTTTTCTTTACTCATACCAAACTTGAAGACAAACTGTTCGGCCTGCTTTTCGTCAATGTTGAGGTTTTGGGTCGTGGCCCGCACAATCGCTTCAACGCCGGTTGGAATGCTGCGCGTTAGGTGAGGAACGCCGTTCAAGACAACTACCAAGTCGGTAGTCCGACGACCGACGTCTAGGAGCAGTTGTGGTGTTGTGTCAGGCACCGCCAGCGCGCGGGCCATTGCTAGGTTGTCCGGCTCAAAGGCCACAACGTTGAGGCCAATCGACTCCAACATGTCCAGGCGGGACTCTACAAACTTGTTAGCCACACTACTGAGGATAATTTCTTGCTTGAGCTTGTCTGATGGCGAATCACCAATAACTGCCCAGTCGACTTTTGACTCGGCCAGCGGCGTTGGGATCAGCGAATCAGCCTGGTAGCGGATGGACTGCGCAAGCTCATTTTCTGGCAGGCGTTCAACGTCTGCCACCGTGGTAAATACCCTGCTCGAAGGGATGCCGACAGCCACGTTCTTAGTGTTTACGCCAGCCTGACCGACGAGCTGCTTGACCGTTTCGGCCAGCTTTGCCTGATCACCCTTGGACTCGCTAAGCGCGATGGTGCTTTCGAGTGGTACATAGGCGTATTTAACGAGGGCTTTTGCGTCGCCAGTGCCGCGTAGCTGCACCAAACGAATGGCAGTCGTGCCAATATCCAGGCCAAAGAAGTCAGATGAAGGAGATAAAAATGAGCTCATAATCTTGCCTCGATTATAGCATAAGCACTACCGGCGCTGCCGCTGATTTGCCCGCTCATCTCTTCTAAAATCCGTGTTTGTATCATGCCCACCCTACTTTTGTCCTATACAGTTAAACTGCTCATGGTTTTATAGTATCACAATACCGGCGGTAAGCTAGTGATTGACTGGAAGATCGTCGTGCCTTTATTGACGCCTGTCTGGATTTCATCGCTTGGGTTCTTCCACAGATAGATCTCTGGGCT
>JAQBRQ010000034.1 GCA_028286385.1 Candidatus Saccharimonadota bacterium | reverse complement strand
CAGGTACAACATGGTTGCGGATAAAATCAAGACATTGATTATTGTCAGATTTGCTATAATGAGCGTAAGTATTTTGGATATAACAGGAGACATACAAATACATGGATGCACCCCAAAGACGCGGCCGAAAACGCCAGTCTAAGAATACTATTACCACTAAGAGTGGCAATACCTTAAAGATTAACCGTTCAATCAGCGACCGCAATAAGGCCCGCAAGGCCAGCCGGGCGGCCGAAAAAGCAACCTACCTCAGTACACTCCCAAAAGATCGCTTCAAGCGCGTTCTCTACCGCTTGCATCCTAAACGAGTCGCCAACTACTGGTTTAGTCGCCAGGGCGGCATTATGGCCCTCAAAATCACCGGTATCTCTATTATTGCCGTCTTCTTTATGACAATTGGTCTGTTTGCATACTTCCGAAAGGATTTGCCAAACATTAAAGACATCTCGGGCAATAAGCTCGGTGGCAGCATCACCTACTACGATCGAACTGGCCAAACGGTGCTCTGGCAGGATTACGACGCTATTAAGCGTATCCCTGTTAAAGACGATCAAATATCAAAATACATGAAGCAAGCTACCATCGCCATTGAAGACAAAGACTTTTATAAGCACGGCGCCTTCGACACCCGCGGTATCATGCGTGCTGCCTTTAACGACGCAACGGGATCCGGCCCCGTACAAGGTGGTTCAACCATCACCCAGCAGCTCGTTAAGCTCAACGAAAACTGGACCGACAACCGCACTGTTACTCGAAAAGTGAAGGAGCTGATTCTTGCGACGGAACTAGAGCGTGAATACTCTAAGGATGACGTGCTGACAGGCTACCTAAACATGGCGCCCTACGGTGGTGTGGAATACGGCGTCGAAAGCGCCGCGCGCGACTATTTCCAGGTCAGTGCCAAAGATCTTACGCTTGAACAAGCAACTATGTTAGCAGCCATCCCGCAGTCACCGAGCTATTATTCACCGTATGCTGGCAACAAGTACAACCCGGCTGTAACCGGCGATACTTTTAGCGAAGAAGCCCTGTTGAACCGTCAGCACTACATTATCGATCAAATGGTTAAGCAAGGCTACATAACCAACGAGCAAGCATCAGCAGCTAAAAAAGTTGCTATCCTGGCCCAAATTAAGCAACAAGCACCGAAGTATCAAGGCATTAAAGCGCCATATTTCGTGCTGGCAGCCAAACAAGAACTGTTACAAACTTACGGCGCGACTACGGTGCAGCGCGGCGGCTGGAGGGTCACAACCACGCTTAACCTAGACTTGCAGAACAAGGCCGAAGAATTAGTTGCCTCCAACCTTAAGAACATCACACGCTATGGCGCCGATGAATCAGCTATGGTCAACGAGGAGGTCGCCACCGGGCAAATCGTGTCGCTGGTTGGTGGTACGGACTTCACCAACGCCGATCACGGTCAGGACAACTTTGCGGCCGGCATTTTACTGCCGCCTGGCTCCAGCTTTAAGCCTTACGATTATGCGGCCCTCATCGATAACAATAATAATGTTGGTGCCGGTTCGGTATTCTACGATGCCAAGAATGCGCTGCCTGGCTACGCTGGTACTTGTTCGTTCGCGCCATCACTCAAAAAGCCGTGTCCGGAAGGCACACAAGCTTTCCTGTACGACTATGACTTTAAGTTCCCAGGACCTATAACGCTGCGCTACGCCCTTGGTGGTTCGCGCAACATACCGGCCGTAAAGGCAATGCTATCTGCCGTGCCAAACGATAAAAGTACCGGCAAGGTAACTTCCATCAATAAGACCATCAATACGGCATCAGCCATGATGGCAAACTCCTACGATCAAAGCAAAAAGCGCACGTCATACAATTGTTACGGTGATGAGGCTCTATCTAAGACCACACAATGTTACGGTGCATCAGCGATTGGCGATGGTGCGTACTTACACCTCGACGACCACGTCAACGGCCTATCTACTTTGGCGCGGCTTGGTCAAGCTATTCCACGAACCTATATCCTTAAGGTGACCGATGCCGGCAGCAAAACACTGTACGAGTGGAAGCAGCCTAAGGCTAAGCAGGTCATCAAGGCCGACACTGCTTTCATCGTGAATAATATGGCCAGCGATCCTAAGGCCAGTTACTTGCCAGGTAGCTGTACAGAGACAAGCTGTACGGCGCTCAACCGTGGTGGCTACAAATTCCATCGCTACAACGGCTGGCAGCTAGCGGTTAAGACCGGCACCACCAACGACGGCTACGATGGATTAATGACCAGCTGGTCCAAGAAATATGCCACCGTCAGTTGGGTTGGTAATCACACCCGCAACGTTACGCTCCGAACTTCAATGGAGGCCCTGACCGAACCGCTAACCCGTGGTTGGATGGAATATGCTCACCAGGATGCTAAACCAGATAACTGGGTACAGCCAACGACCATAAAGACCGCGGCAGCATTTGTTGTCAGAAGCCACGTTGCGCTCGGTAGTGTCGAGCCAAGCCCGACCAATGATCTGTTCCCTGGTCACTATATTGGCGGTGGCTCAGCATCCAAGAATAACTCTCAAACGCTCGATCGTGTCTCTAACAAGGTTGCCACCAGTTGTACGCCAGCTGCTGCCAAGCAAGTTGTTGGCAACGCCAATGTCGCCTCGTGGAACATCGATCAGTTCAGCGGCGGACGAGCCAACATTGGTAGCGGAAGTAGCAGTAGCACCGCCACAGCTAACGCGACCGACGATGTTCATAACTGTAGCGATAGCCCGCCGACCATAACCCTTACTTCGCCGGATACCTGCGATACCAGTTGTATAATCACGGCCACTGTCACTCAAGGCACCCACCCACTCAGCGATCCATCGCGACCTGATTTCCCTGGCGGTGTCACCTTTACGCTCGGCGGCCAATCAATTCACACAGCCGGCGTCGGCGATTCGCCAAGCAGCGTGTCGTTCACCTACACACCAACGAGTACCGGGAGCGGCCCATTAGTGGCCACCGTGACCGACAGTGTCCTTTACTC
>JAQBRQ010000030.1 GCA_028286385.1 Candidatus Saccharimonadota bacterium | reverse complement strand
TGTGTGTCTAACTTGTAACTAAACGTCTTTTCCGAACGGCATCTGCTAATGCTGACAGCATAGTTATTGTGTCGGGCAAGCCCACACATTCGTCGGTAACGCTCTGTCCGTATATGAGCTCTTCCTTTGGTGTTTTCTTAAGATTTTGGGAGCCTGCAACCAGGTTGCTCTCAATCATGACGCCACGTATGGCTTGCTCACCGAGCGCCACCTGCCGGCTGACGTCGGCTATGACCTCGATTTGATTGTCAGCAACCTTGAGACTGTTGCCATGTGATGCATCAATCACTATCGCATTCAGTAAACCCTTCTTCTTGAGCAATGCAGTTGTTTCGGCGATGTGTTTTTCGGAATAGTTTGGCCCATTCTGGTCGCCACGCAGTATAACGTGTGCCAGCTCATTCCCTGTCGTTTCGATCTGGTTCGGCATACCGTTCATTCCCATACCCAAAAATGCGTGCGCTCCATTGGCCGTTACGACGGCCTGTGCGGCCGCCACAATACTGCCCTCAGGCGTGTTCTTAAACCCCACAGGTGATGATGTGCCGGAGCCATATTCGCGCGCCTTTTGGTCGGTTGTGTTACGGGCGCCGATTGCGTCGTAGGCCACAAGCCCATTAACATACTGCGGGGTGAGCGCGTTGAGCCGCTCCATAGCAATAGGGACTCCCATATCTGTTATCTGACATGCGACGAGGTGCGTAGCCACAACGCCAAGGTTAATGTCATCCGACCCATCGAGCTCAGGATCGTAAATGAATCCCTTCCAATCAAGCTCGCTGCGCGGCTTTTCCATGTAGGCGCGCATAACAATCTCGAGGTCATCACCGTACTGCTCTCTCCAGTTTTTTACTTGCTCGGCGTACTCAAGTGCAGCTTCTGGGTCATGAATCGAACACGGCCCTACAATGACGATCATCCGGTCATCTTGGTGTGTCAGAATTTCGGCAATATCGTTACGACTCTTTAGCGTCGTCGCTACTGAAATTTCTGATGGTGGCAATACTTCACTGAGTGACTCAGGAGTGATTACCGGGCGCTTTTCGGATATGCGAGTATCCACGAGCCCTCCGGTTGGTCCGGCATCTGGTTCACCGTAGCCTAGTCGCAGGCGAGCGCCTTCCAGCAGCTTACTGCGTGTGGCGTGAGCATCGGCAGCAGCCGCTGCCTCAATTGGGAGCAGTTCATCTCGAATCCTTGCTGATTCTTCTAGTATTGATGTACCGTGTATGCCTCGTTCTGGTGACATGATATTCTCCTTTTCTTACAAATTAAAAAACCGCCTGTGTGGCGGTTTTGTTGATCTTGATTCTGTGTAAATTTATGCAAACACAGCGAAATAACCGCCACGGGATGAGTCGGTAAACCAATACTGGTTGCTGTTTGCACTAAGTCTTGACATACCGTGTAATATACACCCTCATGTCAAGAGTTGTCAAACGCAACAAAAAACAGCCCCAAAATTCGAGGCTGTTTAAAGAAGTTACGAAGCGGATTAGCGCTTGGTAAACTGGCGCTGCTTGCGAGCACCCTTGAGGCCGAACTTCTTGCGTTCGCGCTCACGGGCATCACGAGTTAAGAGCTCAGCGCGCTTGAGCGTGCTCTTGAGGTCTTCGTTCATGACGACGAGGGCTTTAGCGATGCCGAGGCGAATAGCTTCGGTCTGGCCTTCGTGACCACCACCGGATACAACAGCGCTCACATCGTACTTGTCGACTTGGTCGAGAGCTACGAAAGGTTGCTGTAGTTTAGCGAGCAAGTATTTGCTTTCGGCAAAATACTCGTTTGCTGGCTTACCGTTGATAGTCATGTTGCCTTTACCGCTGGTTACCAGGCGAACACGTGCAGTGGCGCTTTTGCGGCGGCCAAGGGCGTAAAAGTATGAATCTTTAGCCATTATTTGACGTCCTTTATAGAAATTAACTTAGGCTTTTGGGCCTCGTGCTTGTGTTCTGCACCTTCATATACTTTGAGTCGCAGTAAGCGATCATCGCGAAGACGGTTAACAGGAAGCATGCCACGGACAGCTTTGGTGATTGCAAAAGTAGGATCTTTTTCCATCTTTTCGCGGAGGGTGGCTTCTTTGAGACCGCTTGGGTGACCACTGTGCTTGTAGTACATTTTCTTGTCGAGCTTGTCGCCGGTGACCTTGGTGTCTTTGGCATTGATGACTACGACAAAGTCGCCGCAATCGATGTGCTTGGTGAACTGAGGCTTTGACTTACCGGTGAGTAGGATTGCAATCTGAGTTGCAACGCGGCCAAGTGGAGCTTCACCGGCATCGATGATGTACCACTGACGGGTGACTTCGGTTGGTTTTGCGCTATAGGTTTTCATTATTTAGTCTCCTTAGCGGCTTTAGCTTTAGCAGCAGGCTTTACAGCCGCTTTTGGCTTAGCCGCTGCTTTTGGCTTTGGCGCTTCGACAACCTTGGCTTCAGGAACGGCAGCTTTAGCTACTGGCGCTGAGCTGAGATCATCAACAAAGCTGACGCGAGCCAGTTGAGCGTTATCGCCACGGCGGGTCTTGGTCTTTTCGATGCGCAGGTGACCGCTGTTGCGGGCGCCGAGCTTCGGTGCGATTTCGTCGACAAGCTTGTGAGCGCTGGCAATAGTCTGCAAGCTGCTAACAACCTGACGGCGATTGTGCAGATCACCCTTCTTGGCTTTGGTGATTAACTTCTCTACGTAAGGCACAATTTCTTTAGCCTTAAACAAGGTGGTTTCGATTGACTCATACTTAATGAGTGAGTCGGCGAGACCCTTGATGAGCGCGCGACGTTGATCGCGCTCACGATGGAATTTACGTCCTTGATATCCGTGGCGATGCATCTAAAGCTCCAACTCCGCTAGTTTTTCTTTGACTTCATCAAGTGCTTTACTGCCAAAACCTTTGAGGTCGCGCAGCTCAGCGTCGTTCAGTGCAAATAGGTCGCGAATAGTGTGAATGTCGTTGTTGATCAGGGCGTTGGTGGTGCGAGCAGACAGGTTGAGGTCTTCAATAGAAGTGCTCAGTGCCGTTGACTCTTCACCAAGCATGTCGCTGCCAAATTCACCGTCGCTGTTGGTTGATTCGTTAACTACTTCTACGGTAGCGACACGAGTCTTGCCAGCAAGTGCAGTGTACTGGTTAACCAATACGGCAGATGCTTCTTCGAAAGCGTCCTGAGGAGTGATTGAACCATCGGTATCAACAGTCAGGAGCAAGCGGTCGAGGTCAGTTGCCTGGCCGACACGGGTGTTCTCAACTTTGTAACGAACACGAAGAACTGGGCTGAAGATAGCGTCGATAGCGATCATGTCGCTTGGCTTCTTAGCAGCACCTTCTTCGATGGTGCGGTAGCCGCGGCCGACTTCGACGGTTAGGTCGACGACGAACTTAGCTTTTGCATCATCAATTGTTGCGATAACGTGGTCTGGATTAACAATTTCGACGTCAGCGTTAGTCTGAATGTCTTTAGCAGTAACGACGCCCTTGCCGCTCTTAACGATGCGCAGGGTCTGTAGTTCGCCACCGTAAATTCGGAAACGGACACCTTTGAGGTTGAGCATAATGTCGACGACATCTTCTTTAACACCTTCAACAGCGGTAAACTCGTGGGTAACACCTTCGACCTTGAATGACGTAATAGCTGCGCCAGAGATGCTCGAGAGCAACACGCGGCGAAGACTGTTACCAAGCGTCATGCCGTAACCACTGTGAAGTGGCTCAACTGCAAAGGTTGCGCTGGTGGCGCTGTGATCGTCAACTTTGACGAGACCTGGAGTGTGAATAATATTTGACATGCGGGGTGGCTCCTTCTTAGCGTGAGTAGTATTCTACGATTAATTGCTCATTGATATCGAGTTCAGCATCTTCGCGAACAGGTACAGCGGTTACGGAAAGTGTGATTTTCTTACGATCAACTTTTAACCAGCCGGGCGTTTCGCTCGGAGCAGGACTTACATCATCAAGCTTCTTGAAATATTCGGATTGTGAACTCTTAACACGAACAGTTAATGTATCGCCAGGCTTCAAGCGGATTGAAGGGATGTCGACACGGCTGTCGTTGAGCAGGAAGTGACCGTGCGTCATTAACTGACGAGCGGCTCGGCGGCTCGGTGCGAAACCAGCACGGTAGACGACGTTGTCGGCGCGTTGCTCTAAGAACTGGAGCAAGTTGTGACCGGATTGGCCGTCGCGTTTGCTAGCTTCCTTCATAAGGTTGCTAAACTGCTTTTCTAGCAAGCCGTACAAACGTTTTACTTTTTGCTTTTCGCGGAGTTGCAGTGAGTATTGACTAGCTTTGCCGCCACGAGGACCACGACTTTGTGGACCCTGACCAGGCATGCTAGAACGCTTAACTAAAGCTTTGTGAGCTTTAGGGTGCAGCGCGTAACCTTCACGGCGACTCTGCTTAACAATGGATGAACGATCTCTTGCCATGGTTAGATTCTCCTAGCTTTCTTAGGACGAACGCCACCATGTGGAATACCGGTGACGTCTTTGATGGCTTCAACTTGAATGTCCATGCCAGCGAGGACACGAACTGCCGCATCGCGACCAAGGCCTACGCCTTTGATGAATACTTCAGCGCGGCTAAAGCCGTACTGTTGCTTAGCTGCTTGAGCGGCACGTTCAGCTGCGATTTGCGCAGCATAAGCCGTACCCTTCTTAGAGCCACGGAAGCCACAGGCTCCAGCGCTCGATGCAGTAAGCTTGTTACCACTACCGTCTGTAAAGGTAATGATGGTGTTGTTAAACGTTGCCTGAACGTGGACTTGGCCACTTGGCACGCTTCGCTTAGCCTTTTTACGCTTCGGGGCAGCTGCTTTAGCCGTCGTTGCCGGCGTCTTTGCTTCTACTGGGGTTGTTGGGGTTGCTGAATTATTAATAGGATCTGCCATAATCTTAAGTCTTAGACGCTACCTTCTTAGCGGTGCCGCCGACAGTGGTCTTTTTACCACGACGAGTACGAGCGTTAGTCTTAGTGCGTTGACCGCGAGATGGCAAGCTCTGAGCGTGACGCATGCCACGGTAAGACTTGATCTCTTTAAGACGCTTAATATTACCGCTGACGACGCGTTGCAGTTCACCTTCTACAAGTAGGTCGGTGTTGATAACGTCTTGAATGCGAGAAATCTCGGCATCCGTCAGGTTTTCGACGCGAGCGGTCGTTTCTACGTTAGCCTTGGTCAAGATATCTAAAGATGTCTTTTCGCCAATACCGTAGACATAGGTAAGTGCTACCCAGATCTGCTTTTTAGCAGGAATTGTTACGCCACTGATTCGAGCCATGTTAGTAACCCCCTTCGGTGATTACAAACATATCGCATGATAATTTAAACGACTTCGTCATTATCCCTGCCTCTGCTTATGCTTAGGTTTAAGCTTGTTAATAACATAAAGACGTCCTTTACGGCGGACAATCTTATCATCGGGACTGATTTTTTTAACACTTGCACGCACTTTCATGCGGATCATCCTTTACTGCAATGACACACTGCTTTATTTGATACTTAACTTTTCCGATAGGTGATTCTGCCCTTAGTAAGATCGTAAGGGGTCAACTCAACCGTAACGGTGTCACCGGGAACAATTCTGATAAAATGCTTTCGCATCTTACCGGCGACGTGGGCTATGATCTTATGTCCGTTTTCAAGCTCTACTCGAAATTGAGTCCCTGGAAGAGTCTCAATAATTACGCCCGTAAGCTCGATTACTTCTTTATTAACTGCCATAGATATAACAAGAATTAATTATAGCAGGTTGCACAACGTTTTGTAAAGGGTTTTGTGGAATAAAAACTTCTTACAGAACTAAGGGCGACTACTGCTTATTTCTTGCCCCGCTTGGCAAAGCCTGGTCGAAGCCTACTTAGGCGGCTGCGCTGGCCAGGAACATCTATTTGCGTGTCGTTGAAGAAGTCAGGTTGGGAGTACTGGTCGTAGGTGACCATCAGAGCGCGTGATTCAACCGCACGCAACGTCTGGAGGGCTACCGACACCAAGATGAGCACGCTGGTGCCGCCAAGGCTAATGCTAGCCGTAATGAACAGCTGGGCAATGATTGGGAACAGTGCCAGCAATCCCAGGCTCATGGCTCCAAAGAAGGTTAGGCGGTTAATCGTCGTAGTCAGGTACTTTTCGGTTTGCTGACCGGAACGGATGCCTTCAATGAATCCACCCTGCTTCTGCAAGTTCTCGGCGATCTCCTGCGAGTTAAAGGTGATGCTGGTGTAGAAAAACGTGAAGGTAAAGACCAGAAGGAAATAGGTTACGGGATAGATAAAGGCTTGCCAGCCCAATGATGAAAAGGTTTGAGCTGTTGGAGTCTGGAACCATTGGCTTAGGTGCGCGCCAAGCTCGGCCAATCGTTGACTGCTGTGAGTGCTGAGTAGTTGCCCGATAAAACTCGGAACACTCAGGAAGGCTACCGCGAAGATGATTGGCACCACGCCAGCAGTAATCAGCTTAACCGGCAAGACAGTCGTGATGCCGCCATAGGTACGGTTACCCTGCACACGTTTGGCGTAGTTAACAGTTAGCTTACGGGCCGCTTCGTTGAGCATTACCACCAGCCACGTAACCACTAACACCGATGCACCTATAATTAAACCGACCGTCAGTGCTCCCTTGTTAACGGGCAGGCTGTGGCCGAAGAGCACCCAGCGATCTTTGCCGTCCAAAACTGAACTGACAATACTAGAAATCTGGCCAGGTAACCCGCTAACGATACCGACGGTAATAAGCAGCGAAATACCGTTACCGACACTTTGTTCGGTCACCAGTTCGCCGAGCCACATAAGCAGCATTGAACCACCGGTTAGAGCGGCAATCATCAGAACCCACTGAGCAGGTGTGCTATTGGCTGTAATATCGCCAATACCACCGATAGATTGCGCGGCTTGTTTGATGAGGTAAATTGAGCCGATGGACTGAATAATTGCCAGCGGCAGCGTTAACATACGAGTGTATTGGTTGATCTTCTTTTGGCCAAACTCGCCTTCCTTACGGAGGGCTTCAAGTTGCGGAATTGCCTTGGTAAGCAGCTGCATGATGATTGAGGCGTTAATGTACGGCCCCAGACCGGCGATCATAATTGAGAAGTTTGCCAGCGCGCCACCAGACAGGACGTTGATGAAGCTCAGCAGTTGTGGCGTGTTCTGGGAGTTGAACAAGTTGTCGAGGACCTGGCGAAGGGTTTCGGGATTAGCCAGTGGCACTGGAATATGTGCCAGAACACGGAAAACGAGCAAAATACCCAGCACAACGAGAACGCGCCCTCGCATATCTTTATGCGTCAATGATTTCGCAATTATTTTCCAGTTCATGTCTCTCTCAATCGGTCTCTTACAAGTATTACAACCAGTATGCCATAAACAGCTAGCTTGGTGAAGCTTATTTCACTTTTAACCGAATTATGTGCGTTATCGATCGCGCATTTGAGCTGCCTGATGCAGCCACAACGCTAACATTTCGGAGCTGACGTACTCAGTCGTAGAAATCATCGGATCCACGGCATGTCCGGCATATCGAATAGCCTCAGCCCCACGCTGCCAGAGTGCTCTGTCAGAAAGCACTGTTGGACCTATAGAAATAACGCTTCGATCCTCATCAGACTCTACCTTCTTAGCGCCGAGTTCAGCAGCAACCTTATGCGCTACCTCTTCGCTTTCAAAAGGAGGCACCACCACAAGATACCTGGTGCCTGTTTCCCGATCTCTCATACCAGTAAAAAGGCTGTGTATCATATTGCCAACATTATGGCATAAAGTGTCAGTCTGAAACAAGGTAGCCGTCGCTCTGGTGCGCCCATAGCTTGGCGTAGATGCCCTTAGGCTTCTTGAGAAGCTCGGCATGGGTACCTATCTGAACGATGTGTCCCTCGTCAATTACGACAATTCGATCAAGATGCTGAATAGTACTTAGGCGATGGGCGATCACGATTGCAGTTCTGTCTTTCATCAGTTCCCAGAGAGCCGACTGAATATAATGCTCACTTTGACTGTCCAGCGCACTGGTTGCTTCGTCGAGCACCAGTATTGGCGCGTCTTTGAGCAGCGCTCTTGCAATGGCAATTCGTTGCCGTTGGCCTCCCGATAATTTAACGCCGCGTTCGCCAACCATCGATTCGTATTCACCCGGCAAATGCTTTGCGAACTCATCAACATAGGCGGTTTCTGCGGCTTTTTTGATAGCTCCGTCGGATGCTTCAGGGCGTCCGTAGGCAATATTCTCCTTGATTGAACGGTGGAAAAGCAGAGGCTCCTGCGGCACGTAGGCGATCAGACCGCGCAGCTTTGCCTGGCTTATCTCGCGAATATCAATACCGTTCACCGTAATTGAGCCGTCATCTATATCCATAAAACGGAGCAATAATTTAGTGATGGTTGTTTTGCCGCCACCAGAATACCCTATAAGGCCGATTTTTTCACCGTCTTTGATATGCAACGAAAAGTTATCTATCGCACTTCTACCCTTGGCTTCTGGGTAGCTATAGTTAACATTTTCAAAGTTTAACTCGTACGAACTTTGCTCTGGCAACTGTAGCGGCGACGTCCGGTCTTTAATTGTACTCGGGACAAGCATGGTCGCGACCGACTGGTAAGCCGTACTCATTACATTTTCATACAATTTAATTATTTCACCAATCTCAATTGTGGTGTTGATCAGTCGAACGATGTACAGCTGCACAAGAGCTACGACAGCTATAGATATAGCACCGTCGATATACAGATGCGCTGATGCCAATAACAACAATCCCATGGCAATCGATAGGGTCATTGTCCGTACAATATTTGCTGGTGTAAAGGAGTCCCAAGCCTTGAGCTGCGCTCGCTGCCAGTTCAGTAGCGGACGGTTTAGCCTTTGTTGCTCATACGGCTCTTGGGCGAACGTCTTTACCGCTGTCGCATGCGACAGCGCATCGCCGAGTACGCCAGCCAGGGCACTGCTTGATTGGCTAACAGCACGACGGTACCGCAGCCGAAATCGACCGATAGCAAGCGTAAAGCCAAAAATCACACTTATGCAAAGCAGTGTTAGGCCTGCGAGCGTAGGTGAAAGAGTGGCCAGTACCGCTAAACCGGCGACCACCATGACGGTTACTTTTGGAATCTCAAAGAGAACAATTCGGTTGTAATCGCTAAAAGCGTCGCGAACTCTGGCTGCCTGGGTGCCGAGGGCGCCGATATGATTATTGGCGTAAAAGTCGTAATCTTTCGCGAGATAATTCGCAAATATTTCTCGTTGCACGAAGCTACAACCATACGCACCACTGCGATTAAACGATGAAGTGGCAAATGCCAGTATCGCATTAGAGACGACGGTAGCCAGTACGATAATCCAAACATAGTGCTGAACTAGCGGGATATCTTTATGTATAGTGGCCTGGATAGCGTAGGCTATCTGCAACGGCACAAAAATATTGGCTATAAAAAATGCCGGTGGGTGCAGCAGTGCGGCAACCGCAGAGTGGCCCTTGGCATGAAGCATGGCGCGCCAAAACAAGCGATGAATCGCACGATTGACATGCCTATCGCGCTGTATTTGATTTTGGCTCATTGCCTTAATAGTACCTTGCTGGTTGTGAGTGGACAAGCGTCCTGGTCGGATAGTAGAAGCGTGCGACTATTTGTCGGTTTTGCTTGGCTTGGTGCTCGTCTTAGGACGGCTCAGGCGTGCAGTTGGTTCGAACGTGCCACCAGCGGCTTCGACGGCTGCGATAGCTGACTTGCTGGCGTTTGGTAGCTTGACGGTAACTTTCTTAGTCAGTTCACCTTTAACAATCAGTTTGACCGTTACGAATGGGTTGCTGATTAAGCGAGCTTCGGCAAGTACGTTGGCATCGACAGTTTTGCCGCTGAATTGTTCCAGTTGGCCAGTGTAGATGTTTTCGGCTGGAGTTTTGTGGCTGGTAAAACCAGGCAACTTAGGTAGTTTTTGCATGAGTGGATTTTGGCCACCGGCAAAACCTGGCTTCGCGCTTGAACCGGTACGGGACTTTTGTCCCTTGGTACCGCGACCAGCAGTTTTACCCTGTCCGGCTGCAATACCGCGACCAACGCGATTGCCTTTTTTAGGGGTGATTGTCTGTAATTCGTGATATTTCATTATGCTTTAACCTTTTCTGCTTTTTCGGCCTTTGGAGCTGCTGCAGGCTTTTTAGCTGCTTCTTTCTTTGGCTTAGCAACGGTGGTAACCCACTTGCTGGCAGGCACTAAGCTTTCTAGAGCTTCGATTGTAGCGTAGGCGGTGTTGGTCTTGTTGGTTGAACCAAGTGACTTGCTGAGGGCGTTTTTAACGCCAGCAACTTCGAGGATTGTTCGGACAACACCACCAGCGATCAAGCCGGTACCAGCGCTAGCTGGCTTTAGTAGAATGTGCGCGCCAGAAACTTTCTTCTCAACTTCGTGTGGCAACGTTCCCTTGTACAGAGAAACAGTGATGAAGTTCTTCTTAGCGACTTCGGTTGCTTTGGTGATAGCAGCGGTTACGTCAGCACCTTTTGCGGTACCAACACCAACTTTGTGCTTGCGGTCTCCGACGACAACGAGTGCGCGAAAACGGAAGCGACGGCCGCCTTTAACAACGCGGGCAACGCGGTCGATGTGCAGTGTGCGCTCATCGTACTGCTTTTCTTCTTGCTGTACTTCTGGACGACGATTACGTCGTTCACCAGGTTTTTGACTCTGATTCTGATCTGCCATATTAGAACTCCAGTCCTGCTTTACGAGCTGCGTCAGCCAAAGCTGCTACGCGACCATGGTACAATTTGCCACCGCGATCGAATACTACAGCCTTAATCTTTGCAGCCTTTGCTTGCTTGGCGATTTCAGTGCCGGCCCACGTAGCTTTTTCGGTCATGGTGCCTGTAAGGCTCTTCTGACCAACGGTAGAAACGTAACCAAGTGTTTTGTGGGAGGTATCATCAATCAACTGCGCGGTAATGTGCATGTTGCTGATGAAAACACTCAGGCGCGGACGCGTTGCAGTGCCGCTAACGACAGAACGAATGCGGCCTTTGCGCTGAGCGCGATTGTGTAATTTGCGTGCTAAAATTTTACTCATATTATTTATCCTTACCGCTCTTACCAGATTTACGGATAATGCGTTCACCTTCGTACTTAATGCCCTTGCCCTTGTAAGGTTCTGGCTTCTTTAGTGCACGGATTTCGGCAGCAACCTGTCCAACCTGCTGCTTGCTGATACCGGTGACAGTAATAGTATTCTGATCGATTGCGGTAGTGACACCAGCTGGGACGCTAAAGATAACGTCGTGCGAGAAACCTAAGTTTAACTTGAGGTTGGCACCTTGAGCTGCAACGCGGTAACCAACACCGTTGATTTCCAGCTTCTTGCTAAAACCGGTGGTAACGCCAGTGACCATGTTATTGATCAGGGCGCGCATCAGACCGTGTTTGGCACGAATCTTCGGCTCGTCATTGGCGCGGCTTACGATTAGTTCTGTGCCTTCCTGGGTTACTGTAATGTCGGGCATCGTGAACTGCTTGAGAGTTCCTTTGCTGCCTGCAACAGTAATTTCAGATGGCTCGATAGTGATTGTCACACCGCTCGGGATTGCGATCGGCAGTTTTCCTACTCGGCTCATAGTATTATTTCCTTAATTCTTTCTCTAGTAAACTTTACAAATTAATTCGCCACCGATATGTTCGGTCTTGGCTTTGTTACCGGTCATCAAACCTTTGCTGGTAGAGATGATTACGATACCGCGACCACGCTTTACAACAGGGATTTCCTTGGAGTTAACGTAGTAGCGACGGCCGGGCTTGCTGAGGCGAACGATTTCGCTGATGCGGGCGCTGCTGGTTTCGCTGTTGATCTTAACGACCAGAGTTTTACCAGGAGCATCTTTGTTGTCGCTGACAGAAACATTATCAACGAAATTGTTTTCTTTGAGTAAGCGAGCAACAGCTTCTTTGATTGTTGAGTGCGGCAAGCTAACTTCGTGTTTGCGCACGAGGATAGCGTTACGGATGCGGGTAAGCATGTCTGCGATTGGGTCGGTTGTGGTTGTACTCATATTATATCTCCTACCAGCTCGATTTCGTTATGCCAGGGATTTCGCCCTTGCTTGCGTGTTCACGGAAGCTAATACGGCTGAGGCCGAACTGGCGCATGTAAGCACGTGGACGTCCGGTTTCGATGCATCGGTTAGTGCGGCGGGTTGGTGAGCTGTTGCGTGGCAACTTAGCTAAACCTTCCAGGTCGCCGAGCTCTTTGAGTTCAGCGCGTCGAACCGCGTACTTCTCGATCATTTTGATGCGCTTTTTATCGCGGGCAATGTTGGATTTACGTGCCATATTACTTGTTCTCCTTCTCGAATGGCATGCCGAATTTCTCGAGCAATGCTTTTGCGTGTGCCGGCTCTTGGCACTTAATTACGAACACAGCCTGCAAACCATGTATGGTCGTGGTTTCTTCAAAACTCAGTTCAGGGAAGACGGATTGGTCGATAAGGCCGAGGCTGTAGTTACCCTGCTTGTCAAAAGCTTTTAAGCTGACGCCGTGGAAGTCACGGAGGCGAGGCAATACAATCGAAATGAGGCGGTCGGTGAATTCGTACATCTTTTCGCCGCGGAGGGTTACTTTGAGACCAATTTTATTACCTTCGCGAAGCTTGAAGCCAGCGATAGAGTTCTTAGCGAAGGTTTCCATTGGCTGTTGGCCGGTAATCTTGCGGAGGGTGTTAGCAGCGACTTCCATCATCTTCTTATCGTCTTTGGCTTTGCCGAGACCGATGTTTACGATGACTTTTTCGAGCTTAGGTGCTTGGTGCGCGTTGGTCAAACCAAGTTCTTTAATGAGCTCGGCAGCCAAGGCATCGTTATACTGTACTCGGAGACGAGCGCCGGTGCTGGTAGTCTTCGCTGGTTTAGCGGTTTTTGTTGCGGTAGTTTTAGTTGCAGTAGCCATTACTTAATCTCCTTTCCGGTCTTCTTAAAGACTCGAGTCTTAGTGCCATCTTTGTCGATTGAGAATCCAATACGACTGGCTTTTTTGCTAGTTGGTTCGACGATTGCAACCTTGCTAACCCACATAGGCTTTGTAAGCTCAATGATGCCACCTTGCGGGTGCGCCTGGTTTGGCTTAACGTGCTTCTTAACAATGTTGATACCTTCTACGGTAACCTTGTTTTCTTTAGGATGGACGGTGGTAACTTTGCCAGTCTTACCTTTGTATTTGCCAGCTAGAACGATGACAGTATCACCCTTTTTGAGACGGATCTTAAAGATCTTAGTGGTTGCAGTATTCATTATAATACCTCCGGTGCGAGTGACACAATCTTAGCGTAGCCCTGGTCACGAAGTTCGCGAGGAACTGGACCAAAAATACGAGTACCCTTTGGTAGCTTATCGTCGCCGATAACGACGGCGGCATTGTCATCAAACTTGATGGTTGAGCCGTCTTTGCGACGAATGGTGTTGCGGGTACGAACAACGACCGCGCGGATAACAGACTTTTTCTTGACGCCGCCGTTAGGAGCAGCTTGCTTAACAGTAGCGACGATAACATCACCAACGCCAGCGTAGCGCCTGCGGCTGCCGCCAAGAACACGAATGCAAAGAATTTCTTTGGCACCGCTGTTGTCGCAAACGATAAGGCGTGATTCTTGTTGGATCATTACGCTTCTCCCTCGCTCGTTTCTGCATCTTCGGCAACTGCCTTAGATTTGCTAGCAGGCTGGGCTGCTTCGTCTACGGCCTTAGTGAGCTGAAGTGAATCTTCGCGGAGTACAGGTTTCTGGATGATGCGCTCCAAAATGTGGTGCTTACGAGCGCTTATTGGACGAGTTTCTACGATAGAAACCTTGTCGCCAACTTCAGCTTCGTTCTTTTCGTCGTGCGCCATGAACTTACTCGTTACGGTGTACTGTTTACGGTACAACGGATGAGTCTTGCGAACCTGGACAGTTACGACGATGGTCTTGTCACCCTTATTGGAGGATACGACACCGGTAATTTGTTTTGCCATATTATTTGGCCTCCTTAGTTAGGGCTTCACCGAGTACGGTAAGCATGCGAGCTAAATCTTTGCGTTTGCCACGGATAATGCGGACATTTTGGATTTCACCGAGGTGCAAGCGGCGCTTGAGCTCAGCGATTTCTTCGCGGGTTTTGGTAGTTTCCTTGGTAAGGTCAGTGGTACTGAGCTTACGGATTTCAGCGACTTTCATAATTACGCCTCCTCCCGAACTAGAAACTTGGTCTTAACTGGAAGCTTATGAGCGGCTAGGCGCATTGCTTCGCGGGCAATAGGTTCTGGAACACCCTGCATTTCAAACAAGATAGTACCGGAACGAACTTTGGCGACGAAGAACTCTGGGTTACCTTTACCGCTACCCATCTTAACGTCCTGTGGCTTACGCGTAACAGGAGTGTGTGGGAAGATGCGAATCCAGATTTTACCACCACGCTTGATGTAGCGGGTCATAGCCTGACGAGAGGCCTCAATCTGTCGAGCAGTAATGCGTTCATTACCCTGTGATTGCAGTGCATACTCACCAAAGGCGATGTAGTTACCGCTCGTAGCAACGCCGCGAATGCGACCCTTGCGTACCTTGCGGTGTGCTTGACGTTTAGGCATTAACATATTACTGAACCTCGCCCTTGTAGATCCACACTTTAACACCGATGATACCGGCGATGGTCTGTGCATTAACTTGCGCGTAGTCGATATCTGCACGAATAGTGTGCAGCGGTACGGAACCAGCTACTTCTTTTTCGCGGCGTGACATTTCGGCACCGTTCAGACGACCAGCAACTTCGATACGAATACCTTTAGCACCGGCACGCATAGTAGCAGCTGCGGTAGACTTGATGGCGCGACGGAAGCTCATGCGGCGCTCGAGCTGATGCGCGATGTTCTCGGCAACAAGCTTAGCGTACAGGTCTGGCTTTTTAACTTCTTCGATATTGATACGGGTAGGAATTGAATAGATCTTTTCGATTGCAGCCTTAAGTTCGGTTGCACCAACGCCACCACGGCCAATGACAACACCGGCTTTAGCGGTAGCGATCGTAACCGTTACCAAGTTTGGCGTACGGCTAATCTCTACTTTGTTGATAGCAGCACGGCTGCCAAGCTTGTTAGAAATGAGGCGGCGAACAGCCAAATCATCCGCTAAGAACTTCGCGTAATCGCGCTTATCTACAAACCATTTGCTGCGCCAGTCCTTATTGACCTGGAGACGCATTGATATTGGATTTACTTTTTGGCCCATATCTTATGTCTCCTTCTCGGTTACTGGCGTTTTAGCCTTAGCTGGTTTTTTAACTTCACGGATATCACCGTCGACAACGACACGAATGTGGGATGTTTTGCGCTGGAAAGGCAGTGCGCGGCCATGGGCTGCTGGGCGGAAACGCTTAAGGCGCGGGCCAGGCGTGACGCCGATTTCGGTAATGCGCAGGGTTCCTGGCTTGAGGCCATGATTGTGATCGGCGTTAGCCTTGGCACTCTCGATAGCTTTGCGGACAGGGATAGCTGAACGACGAGGTACGTGCTGCAGAATAGTCAGAGCGTCTTCGACGGTGCGACCACGAACGAGGGCTGCGACTGCAGCAACTTTGCGTGGGCTCATCTGTACGCCTTTAGCGATTGCTTGAACTGCCATCTTATTTGCCCTTCGCTAACTTACCGCCATGTGAGCGGAACTTACGGGTTGGACTAAATTCACCAAGCTTATGGCCAACCATGTTTTCGGTAACGAATACTGGAACATGCACTTTGCCATTGTGAACAGCGATGGTCTTACCAACAAATTCAGGGGTAATGGTGCTAGAACGCGCCCAAGTCTTGATGATGGTGCGATCGTTATCGCCCAAAGCCTCAACCTTTTTAGCGAGTTTAAAGTCTACGTATGGACCTTTTTTTAGTGAACGACTCATACTGTAGCTCCCTGATTCTTAGTATTTTCATATGCGCGCTGTTCTTCCAATGCCTGTGTTAGTACCGAGTGCATAAAATCAGCTTTCGGCTCAATCGTCTGGAAGAAGTCATCATTGGAATCAGCCAAGCCTTCAGCTATACTTATTACCGTTCCAAGTGTTGCAGGTTCGGCGTTTGCCATAAGTAGTGAACCAACCTGCTTGCCTAACTCTCTTACAAAATCAGGCTCATCGCCCGCTGACTTTATATGCAACTCGTAATCCGCTGTAAACGCTACGTCTTCGGCTGTTTTCGGTGGGAAATTTAGAAATTTCAACATATGGTTATTTCCTCTTCGCCGCGTGACGGCTTCTTACGATAAACTGGCTGGTATTCTTGCGACGACGGGTCTTGAAACCAAGTGTCTTCTGACCCCAAGGTGTCTTAGGTGCTGAACCATGGTTCTTACCACCACCGATACCGTGACGACCACCGTCACCACCACCGTGTGGGTGATCGGCCGCGTTCATAACAACACCACGAACACTTGGGCGCTTACCCAGGTGACGGTTACGACCGGCTTTACCAATCTTGACGTTCTGATGCTGTTCGTTACCGATAACACCGAGTGATGCGGTACACATCTCGTTGATAAGACGGACTTCACCTGATGGAAGGCGAACCTGGACGTAGCCACCTTCGGCGCGGCCCATAAGCTGAGCGCTGTTGCCAGCTGAGCGTACCATCTGGGCGCCGCGGCCTGGCTTCATTTCGATAGCGTGGATAGTAGCACCGACTGGGATGTTCTTGAGTGGAAGACGATTGCCCATTTCTACAGGAGCTTCTTCGCCGCTGGTGATGGTCTGACCGACCTTCATACCGTTTGCGCAGAGAATGTAGTGATAGATACCGTTTGGCTCTTTAATACGGGCGATGCGCGCACTGCGGTTTGGATCGTATTCGATGTGCTCGATAACAGCAGTGATGCCTTCAGCGAGCTTGAAGTTAACCAGTCGGTAAAACTTCTTGGTACCGCCACCCTTATGACGAGTCGTGATGCGGCCCTGGTTGTTACGACCGTTACCACGGCGTTGAGCAACGAGCAGTGAGCGCAGTGGCTTCTTGGTAGTGATACCGTCGAAGTCCTGGCTAGTCATGCCGCGGCGGCCGGGAGTAGTAGGATTGTATACTTTAATAGCCATTACTTTGTTTCCTCGGTCTTTTTATCGTCTTTTTTGCGGCGCAGGCCTAAGCGACCCTTGGTCTCTTTAGCAGCCTTTTTGTCGGCAGCTTTATCGACTTTTTGCTGAACAGCTTGTTCTTTTTGGTCTTCTTCTTCGATAGCGTTGAAGAATGGCAGGCTTTGACCTTCGGCGAGGGTTACATATGCTTTGCGGATGCCATTGCGGCGACCTTCGGCGTTAACTGAGCGCTTGCCGTTAATGCTGATAATGCGCTTAGCTTTGCCTTTGGTGTTGAGCGTGTTGACGGCTACAACCTTAACTTCGAACTGATTTTCGACGGCGCGAGCCACAGTATGCTTATTAACACCCTTTTCGATGTCGAAGACGTAGACGCGGTTAGCGGCCAGTGCGTAGGTCTTTTCGTTAAGACGTGGCTTGAGGGTAGTAGTTTTACTCATTATTTCTTCTCTCCCAGCCATTCGCTGACAGCCTTTAGTGCGTCCTGGCTAAATACGATTGTGTCGGCATTTAGGATATCGAATACATTAAGATAATTAGCTGAAACAACTTTAAGCTTCTGGATGTTTTGAGTAGCGCGTTCTTTGGTTGCATCTTTAGTGGCGACGACGCAGAGGATGTTACCGGTAGCTTCGATCTTACCTAGGAAAGTAACCATGTCTTTGGTCTTGTTTTCCATAGTAGTGAATGATTCGACAACTTTAATTTTGCCGGCTTCGTTAGCCATAGTAAGAGCTTGGCGAACTGCCAGGCGCTTGGCCTTAACATTCATTTGCTTTGAGTAGTTCTCTTCGCCGGTTGGACCAAAAGTGATACCACCACCGCGCCAAATAGGCACACGAGATGAACCGAAACGCGCGCGGCCAGTTCCCTTTTGCTTCCAAGGCTTCTTACCACCACCGCTAACCATGGCGCGAGTCTTAACAACAGCTAAGTTTTCGCGGCCGTTGGCCAGGTAGGTTACGTAAGCAGCTTTGACAAGTTCGTGGTTTTTGGCAGCTACACCGAATACTGTAGCGTCGAGCTTAGCAGCGGTTGTAGCTTTGGTGCCGGTCTTAGAGTAAGTTGCAATAGCCATTATCGTATCGCCCCTTTAAGAATGATGATTCCCTTACGTGGACCTGGAACGGCGCCGGTTACTCCGATAACGTTGTGTTCCATGTCTACTAAAGCGATTTTAAGGCCGCGAACGGTGATTTGCTCGTGACCGAGTTGGCCAGCCATGCGGGTTCCCTTAAGGATGTGCTGTGGGTACATAGAACCAATTGAACCTGGCTTACGAGTGTTGCCCTTACCACCATGAGTTTTGCGCTGACGGTGGAAGTTGTGACGGCGGATAGTACCAGCCCAGCCCTTACCTTTAGTTAGGCCAGTGACCTGAACTTTATCGCCAACACTAAAAACGTCGGCGCTGTAACTGGCGCCGACGGTAAGTTCTTCTGGGATTTCATCGATACGGAATTCGCGAATAATCTTAGGCATCACCTTTGATTCTTTGACGTGACCGGCGAGAGACTTGCCCATCTTCTTGGCTGTTTCTGCGCCGATTTGGAGCGCGGTATAGCCGTCTTTTTCTTCGGTCTTGTGGTGAAGTACAGTCTGATTAGCTACAGAAAGCAAGGTAATAGCAGTAACGGCGCCATCTTCTGCGATGGTGCTGGTCATGCCAACTTTTCGTGTAATAAGTGCTTTCATGTAGTTCTTTCTGTATGCCCTGACATAAAAATTCTTGGATACGACTGGTTTCTACCTCTGTTTGGTAGACCTAGGTCCCGTATTCCAAGTACATGTCTTTATTGAGATACCATACTAGAGTAACACGACAGTATTACTCCTGTCAATATGTTGCAAATAAAACTCTACCTTTTATTAACGGCGCTGACCAAACAACGTTGTTTCGTCACGCCCTAATAGACGTGGATCGAGATCAAGTGCAAATTTACCAATGTGGGCTGCAAATTCTTGCGCAAATACTTCAAAGTCACCCCAGCGGTCACTCTCATTATCGCCAAACTGCTCACGCTCAAAACGAACAGTTTGGGTTCCGTCGGCGTTGTGCTTGGTGCTGGGCGTTAAGCCCGGCCGAATTGCTTCAGCTATATCAAGCTCAGTTATTGGACGGCTTAGGCCCAAGCAGTACATCTCGCTAGGCGTTATGCCGACGCGCATTTTGCCACGTTCACTCATACTTTTCTCTATCCCTTAGGAGGTTACATCTTGATTTCGACGTCACAACCAGCAGGCAAGCTGAGGTTCATAAGCGAGTCGATTGTCTTTGGCGTTGGTTCGAAGACGTCGATGAGGCGCTTGTGCACGCGCATTTCGAACTGTTCGCGGCCCTTCTTGTACACGTGTGGGCTCTTAACCACCGTGAAAGTACTGCGGCGGGTTGGCAATGGGATTGGACCCGCAAGGGTTGCGCCAGTGCGCAGTGCAGTGTCGACAATCTGCTTTGCAGCTTGGTCGATTACTTTGTGGTCATATGCTTTAAGACGAATACGAATTCGTTGCTTTACATCGGTTTTGGCTTCAGCCATAGGTGTTATTCCTTCTCGACCGTTGTGGTCGGATGCTGTAACATCACTTGATTTTGCACAAGTGACTTTTAGTCAGCAATCTTATTTAATTGTATTAACATTATACCATACTATGTCAAACATCGTCTGTAGTGTCTTCTACTCGTACGCCAGCTCTGGTGCGTTGCCCCCGGGAACACCGTGAAGTGCTGCACGATTAGTCCGCCTGCCGTTCGATGCATCGGTATGCCTGCGTAGGTATCCGCCTCTTCTTTACGAACCCGACTCATCCTGAAATCATCAGCGCCCCCATAAAGGGTTTCGATCTGGTCGTGGTAGCTGGATTCGCGGTTAAAGCCGCTGACAATATCGTGCCTTGAATTGCCGACTTCAGGGAGTGGCCACGGTATAATTACTTCATACATGGGACCACTCGGCTTTGACTCTTGTTCAACACTTGGCGCTGGGGGCAGACCGATAGTCGCTGGGTCTACTACTGTGCGTAATTTCTCAAATACCATAAAACGTAAGTTATGCCTCTCTTAGTTTGCGCACTAATGCAATTCCGTTACGGATGATGTGCTCTGTCTCTTCAGGTGTTTGGGCGTTAACCCGCTCCCTATCTATACGAACCCACCCTGGCACATAATCGTCGAAGCTTGTGACGGTGCATTTACCACCATCCCTGTCGCAGGTCTCTTCGACTGAGCCATAGCCAACCGATTCGCTAAAGAAAGCGGTAATTGCTAAACCATCCGGCTTGCGTCCCACAGGAGACAAAAGTACTACTTCACTCGCAACGTTTTCGTGCATTTCGGACATGAACAAAGCTCCGCTCAGAGGTTAATTGACCATACTATATCATGGTACGTTGTTATAGCAAAGCTGTTAGAGTTCAGCACTTGGCCATTTACCAGAAAATCTCAACTCATTAGGAATATGTGTGTCTTCGAATGCTATATCGTCGCATGTTGCTAGGGCTTTAGCCGAATCAGAAACTACTCCGTCTATGAACAAGAACTGCGCTGCGCATTTGCCGCAGAGTATGACCGTTGCCTCGTTAATAGATCGCACAGTCCGCTCATGAAGCAGTTTTTGTGCTCCGAGGTCGTTTCTAGCCACTGTTGCGGCTAGATAAACATCGAGTGCGCAACGTGAAGTTTCATATATTCGCTGTATTGGCATAATAGCAGCGTGCTTAACTAAGCAGGATTTCGCCGCCACTATCACATGGCATGGTAAGATCGAACGCCTGGAGTGCTGCGAGAGCCTTATCACCTATGCGTTGTGACACGGCCGCTTCAGCTTTGCGCATGCGTTCACTGAGTTCAGTGTGCTGCTCGGGGACAGATATGCATTCATCAAATTCTGACATATTCGCTCCTTATTTATAATCATAAGCGTACGATAATTCCAGCTGTTTACAAAGGTGATTTGCATCACAAAAAAGAGCCCTCTGTGAGGACTCTTTTACCAAGCTAAGTAGCTTTTAGGGTGATGCAGTTTGGGATGCTGGCCTATTGGTTGAGCGCAACCGTACATTACGTACGGTGAGCACCAAGCAAGAGGTCCAGCGCCCGAAATGCGCATCCTAAAAGGTACGTTACTTAACGACTTTGGTAACAACACCGGCGCCGACAGTACGGCCACCTTCGCGGATAGCGAAGCGGAGACCCTGTTCCATGGCGATTGGAGCGAGCAACTTAACCTTAAAGGTTACGGTGTCGCCTGGCATGACCATTTCTTTGTCAGCTGGAAGCTCAACTTCACCAGTTACGTCCGTAGTACGGAAGTAGAACTGAGGCTTGTAGCCCTTGAAGAAAGGCGTGTGACGGCCACCTTCGTCTTTGTTCAGGATGTAAACTTCTGAATCAAATTCGGTGTGTGGAGTGATAGAACCTGGCTTAGCAAGAACTTGACCGCGTTCGATGTCGTCGCGCTCAATACCGCGGAGCAGGATACCAGCGTTGTCGCCAGCCTGACCTTGGTCGAGGTTCTTCTTAAAGGCTTCAATGCCGGTTACAACACTCTTAGTGGTCTTGCGGATACCGACAATTTCAACTTCGTCGTTGATCTTGATGATGCCTGCTTCAACACGGCCGGTAGCAACAGTACCGCGACCCTTGATTGAGAAGACGTCTTCGATAGGCATTAGGAATGGCTTGTCGAGTTCGCGCTTTGGCTCTGGTACGTATTCGTCCATAGCTTTAACGAGCTCCATGATAGCGTCTTCGTTAGCAGCATCGCCTTCGAGAGCCTTGGTAGCAGAACCCTTGATGATAGGACAGTCGCGGTCGAAACCGTTCTTTTCCAACAGTTCGCGGATTTCTTCTTCGACGAGTTCGACGAGCTCAGGATCAGCGAGGTCCATCTTGTTCATGAAGACCAAGATGCTTGGAACACCGACTTGCTTAGCGAGCAACACGTGCTCACGAGTCTGTGGAAGTGGACCGTCGTTAGCACCAACAACGAGGATAGCGCCATCGATCTGAGCCGCACCGGTGATCATGTTCTTAACGTAGTCGGCGTGACCTGGCATGTCGACATGAGCGTAGTGACGCTTTTCTGACTCGTACTCCTGGTGAGAAGTAGCGATGGTGATACCACGAGCGCGCTCTTCTGGAGCGTTGTCGATCATATCATAAGCGATTGGCTTGTTAACAGCTGATGGCAGTTTCTTAGCAAGGACTGCGGTGATTGCTGCGGTTAGAGTTGTTTTACCATGGTCAACGTGGCCCATGGTGCCGACGTTAACGTGGGGCTTAGTGCGGTCAAAATTTTCAGCCATTAGTATTGCTCCTTAGTTAGCTATTTATAAATAACGTTTTAAATTGTCTTTTGCATGAGAATAGTAGAGCTCACACAAGTTACCGAAGATAGTATAGGGAAGAATTTACAGTTTGTAAAGAGTCAAAGCTCGCACGATCAATTATTATGCGCTTGGCCTAGATTGTTGCTTTGTGGCATACATATTAAGAATGGCGTAGGCGTACTCGATCGGTTCGTGCTTGAGTCTATAGACCTCAGCTAAACCAGTCACTGAGGTAGTGACTGATGGTTTCCAAACTTCGCTGTGCTCTTCATGTAGTTGCTGCTCAAATTCCTGTTTTGCCCTATGACGTTTGCCGAAAGCTGGTGTGCAGAACACTAATGGAATTACGGCCTTTGTAGCGAGTTTGGCCATTGACAGAGCACGCTCAGCCCTGTTTGTAGCCGTGATAGTCTCACAATCATACTGCACAACCGACGCGTTGAAATTTCTAAAGACTCGGTCTTGCCGCATTGTTTCTGTTTTATCGACAAACTGGGCTGCCAAGCCCAAAAGTGTTGGAGTAGCAAAGTGATCTACTGCGGACAATTCGGCAATTATTTGCGCTCGGGTCTGCGCTGCTTGTTCGTGGTCTCCCATTTGCAAATTATTATAGTGTAATTGCGAACAGTGTCAACTATTTGGCGTTCTTGGCAATGATGGCTTCAGCCACGTGGTTTGGCACATCAGCGTAGTGGTCGAGCTCCATACTTGAGCTGGCGCGACCTTGGGTTGAGCTGCGGAGATCGGTGGTATAACCGAACATTTCACCGAGTGGCACGAAAGAAGTAATTTCCTTGATGCCGGCGGACAGATCTTCCATAGTTTCGATGCGGCCGCGCTTGGAGTTGAGGGCTCCGATAACTTCACCCATGAATTCTTCTGGGGTTACAACGACGACTTTCATGACAGGCTCGAGCAGGACTGGACCAGCTTTCTTAACACCTTCTTGGAGAGCTAATGAGCCAGCAATCTTAAAGGCCATTTCGTTGGAGTCGACATCGTGGTAGCTGCCATCGTAAAGTTCAGCGACAACGTCAACCACTGGGTAGCCGGCGATAACACCGTTGGCCATAGCCTCTTTAATACCCTGTTCGACTGGCTTGATGTACTCAGTTGGGACAACGCCACCCTTGATGGAGTTGACGAACTTAAAGCCTTCGCCTTCTTCGTTAGGGCTAACACGGATCCAAACGTCACCGTACTGACCACGACCACCGGATTGGCGGACGAACTTGCCTTGGACTTCGACACCTTCCTTGCGGATGGTTTCGCGGTAAGCAACCTGTGGCTGTCCGACGTTTGCTTCGACGCTAAATTCGCGCTTCATGCGGTCAACAATGATTTCGAGGTGAAGCTCACCCATACCACTGATGATGGTCTGGCCGGTTTCGTCATCGACATTGATGCGGAAGGTAGGGTCTTCCTCGGCGAGGCGCTGCATAGCAATGCTCATCTTCTCTTGGTCGGCTTTGGTCTTAGGCTCGATAGCGATAGACACTGGAGGCTCTGGGAAAGTAATGCTTTCCAGAACGATCGGGTTGGTCAGGTCAGATAGCGTGTTACCGGTGGTTGTGCCCTTGAGGCCCACAATAGCGGCAATGTCGCCAGCGCCAACTTCGGTAACGTCTTCACGCTTGTCAGCTTGCATACGAACGATACGGCCAACGCGCTCTTTTTCGCCGGTTGAACTGTTAAGAACATACGAACCGGAAGCCAGCGTACCGGAGTAAACACGGAAGTAAGCCAGCTTACCAACGAATGGGTCAGTCGCGATCTTAAAGGCCAAGCCACTGAACGGCTGATCTTCGGCCGGCTTGCGCTCGACTTTATCGCCAGTCTTTGGATGTGTGCCCCAAGTTGAACCACGATCGAGTGGGCTTGGCAAGAAGTCGTTGACAGCGTCGAGGACCTTTTCGACAATAACACCACGGCCATCGCCACCGGTGACCGCGTAGAATGCGCCAGTTAGGACAGCGGTACGAACAGCGTGGTTGATGTCTTCGACTGTGAGGCCTTCTTCGCCAACTTCGAAGTACTTTTCGAGCATAGCTTCGTCTTCGGCAACAGCGTTTTCGATAAGCAGTGAGCGGTACTTCTTAACCTGATCCATCATGTCTTCAGGGATTTCGCCCTCAACCAGTTCGTGGTCGGTAAAGTCTTTGTAGGTGTAAGCCTTCATAGCAATCAGGTCAACGATACCGTTGATGCTCTGCTCAAAGCCGATAGGCAGGTGGATTGGGAATGCGCGCTTAGAAAGACGGGCATGAATAGTGTCGAGAGACTTGTAGAAGTCGCCGCCGGTCTGGTTGATCTTGTTGATGAAACAGATACGAGGGACTTTGTACTTGTCTGCTTGGCGCCAAACAGTTTCTGACTGGGATTCGACACCCATTTTACCGTCGAAGACAACACAGGCACCATCAAGCACGCGCAATGAACGCTCAACTTCTACGGTGAAGTCGATGTGCCCTGGCGTATCAATAATGTTGACCTGATGGTCTTTCCAGTAAGTCGTAACAGCGGCCGAAGCGATGGTAATACCACGTTCGCGTTCCTGCTCCATGAAGTCTGTGGTAGTTTCACCTTCGTGAACGGCACCAATTTTGTGCTTCAAGCCGGTGCGGTACAAAATGCCTTCGGTGGTCGTGGTCTTACCGGCATCAATATGCGCGATAATACCCATGTTACGAATTTTGTCCATTGCTGTTTTCTTGGTTGCTGCTGCCATGATAGTTCAGTTTTCCTTATGTCGATTAAGCTGTTTACATTAAAAATGAGCGGCAAATACGCTCACGTGATAACAATATTGTACCCCATATAGAGCAAATCTACAACCTTGGAACAACCGCGGTATATTCGTCGGTTAAATCAGCCTGCTCGAAGCGCAGCATTTGACCCAAGGCATTGCGTGATGCCCGGCGGTTATACTCTGACACTGTTGGGAACTGCCGGCACGTAACGCCAGTTCTTCTCAGTAAACGGGCTGCCAAACCGCTTCGAACGATACTTCCTTGACAGGCACGGGCCCTATTATGCATGCCACCTAGTACTTGAGATGTCGGGCTCTCATGTTCTACCGAAAACGGGCTAGTGATTGGCAATTCGCCTAAAACTACTGGCTCTACATCGAGCAAAACAGCATCATGCATTAACAGCACCAAAGATGTTGAGCCAGCCATGTTGGTTACATACGTATCTTGTATATTGTAGTGCTGCAAGCCACTAACACGAGCTATGCGCTGCTTTGGCATAGTTGCACTTAGCGGGCAGCTGTCGCAGAGATTCGGCAGTCTAAAGTCATCTGGAAACTCATAATTGCCCCTCTGTTCACCAGTAAACTTTTCCATTGGATACACCGCCCCCTCAGGCGGGAATTGCCGCAGTTGCGGTAGCGGAATATAAGATAGTGGTGGGAGTTGTGGGTCGTTGCCGTGTGTTTCTGCCGCCATCTGGTCGCCTCCATTCAAGTAGTACTATATAGCTCACACTGTAGCCCAGGCTTGACGAAAACACAAACCTATTACTTATGACCCATTGCCTCTTGCACTATGCATTCTCGATTGCAGTTAAGTGCCACCAATGCATCTGTTATAGCTAGCTCGTTTTTAAGTAACATGAATTGGTCGTCTTGCAAGAAAAGATGGCCAGCGACTAGCGTTCTAAAAAAGCCGGCAAACTTACTGGATGGGTCTCGAAACGCCATCTGTTCATCTACCGCTTCACGAGCTTTTACGTTTCTATTAACGCACGCGCGACGGTAATTACAGATAGCGCCAATTTCTTCACAGTAGGCAGGAGATTGTTCCATTTCCTTTACCTGTTCAGGGTGAACTCGGAACCCCTTCCTTATGTTCGGGCGAAGTGTGCGAAGGCACGGTTAGCGTCGGCCATCTTGGTTACGTCTTCACGCTTCTTGACTGCTGCGCCTTGGCCGTTGTAGGCGTCGACGAGTTCAGCAGCGATGCGATCTTGCATGCTCATGCCTTTGCGGGCACGGCAAGCAGCTACGAACCACATGGCGGTCAGGTGACTTTGGCGCTGACCTTTAACTTCGAAAGGAATCTGGTAGTTTGCACCACCGACACGGCGAGAACGAGTCTCGACGTGTGGCTGGATGTTTTTGTACGCAGTATCGAATACTTCGATAGGGTTTTCTACTTTGAGCTTATCGGCTGCTTTGAGTAAGCCACCGTAAACCAGGCGTTCTGCAATTTGCTTCTTACCGTTAAGCATAACGCGGTTAATAAGGCGTTGCAGTGGTACGCTGCCGTAAATACGGTCAGCTGGAATATCGCGAACTAGTGAGGCGGTCTTTTTGCGTGGCATTAGTTGCTCTCTTTCTTGGTACCGTACTTGGAGCGGCCCTGCTTACGGTTCTGGACACCTTGGAGGTCGAGGCTACCACGGACGATGTGGTAACGAACACCTGGAAGGTCTTTTACGCGGCCACCGCGCACTAATACGACGGCGTGCTCTTGTAGGTTGTGACCTTCACCACCAATGTAAGCCCAAACTTCGTAACCATTGCTCAGGCGCACACGGGCAACCTTACGCAAAGCGGAGTTAGGCTTCTTTGGTGTTTTAGTGGTGACCTTAACACAGACACCGCGCTTGAAAGGCGCTGGCTTCTCGTAGTTCTTGGTCTTTAAGTTGTTCGTGACGCGTTGCATGGCAGGCGACTTGCTCTTAGGCGAGGCCTTGGTGCGTGGCTTGCGCACGAGTTGATTGATTGTTGGCATTATTGCTCCTTATCGGATCTGTAATCTGCTGCTGCGAGGGAATATGCCAATTCCAACGGCTCGGACTACTTAGTTGATAGTTCTATTGTAACAGGTTTAAGCCTAAGCTTCAACCGTTGGCTCTGCGCCGATGACGACCTGGGCTTCAGCGGCTAGTTCGGCCTGCTCTTCATCCAGCTCATCTTCGTCGCGCTTGGCGCCGGTGCCAACTGGGATCTTGCGACCCAAGATGACGTTTTCTTTAAGACCGTACAGCTTGTCGACCTTACCGCTGGTAGCGGCAGCGATTAGGACACGGGTGGTGTCCTGGAACGATGCGGCACTCAGGAATGAGTCGGTGCTCAGGCTGGCCTTGGTGATGCCAAGCAGCAACTGAACGTACTTAGCTGGGTTCTTGCCTTCGGCGACTAACGCGTCGTTAGCTTCGACGACGGCCAGCTTACTGACAACGTCACCGGTAACGAATTCGCTATCAGCAGCTTCTTCGATTTGAACGCGGCTGAACATCTGGCGAACAATGATCTCAAGGTGCTTATCAGCAACGTTTTGACCCTGTCCTGCAAAGATCTTCAGGATTTCGTTCATGATGTAGCGCTGGGTAGCTTCAACACCTTGCAGACGCATGAGGTCTTGCAGGTTGATTGAACCGTTGGTTAAGCGCTGACCAGTAACGACTTTGTCGCCGTCCTGGATCTGTAGCTGCTTAAAGCCTGGGATTTCGTAGCGAACAACACTCTGGCTGGTCGGCGTAATGACGACAGCACTATTAGTGACTGAGGCTTTACCGGCCATTGGCGCGATCAGTGGCTCAGAAGCATCTTCGAGAGCTGCGACAACATCACCGGCAACAACATCGGTGCCGCTGGCGATCTGGGCTTTGCGCTCACCGAGCTTAAGAGTAACCTTTTCTTTATCGTCGGCCGTAACCTGAACGATGTAGTGGTCACCTTCTTCCCAGGTATTAGCAATACCGGAGATTTCTGTCAGATAGGCTTGGCCCTTTGGCTGACGAACTTCGAAGAGTTCCTCAACACGAGACAGACCTTGGGCTGAGTTGTCGGCGACAACACCACCGGAACGGTGCTTAGAGTCAAGACTTAGCTGGGTACCGAGCTCACCGATAGACTGGGCAGCAATCACACCAATTGGGTGGTGATCGGCTACGAGGTTACCGGTTGCTGGATCGATGCCGTATGACTTCTGAGAAACACCACGGACACTGGTACAGCTGAGGGCGCTGGCGATCTTAAGACCGTCAACCGCAGCATCGTCTTCGATGCTTTGAGCGATTTCGGCAGTGATCAGTTGACCCTTCTTAGCGTGACCCTTAACGGCGTCTGTTACGAAGCGGCCAATCAGGCGCTGGCCATATGGCACACCGATTTCAGCAGCATCAGAGCGCAACATCGCGAAGCCTGGATCGATCAGATCCTCGTCGAGCGTAAACACATCTTGCGATACGTCAACCAAGCGACGAGTCAGGTAACCGGCATCAGCCGTTTTAAGGGCGATGTCGATGAGCGCCTTACGGGTACCACGTGTACCGGTAAAGTATTCGAGCGGGTTCAGGCCGGCGACATAACCGGACTTAATTGGCAGTTCAATGACGTTACCACCAGCATCCTGGAGGACACCGAGCATACCGACAGCGTTGTTCAGCTGCGATACGTTACCACGGGCACCGGAGTTAATAGCGATTGCCATTGATGAGTCCTGGCCAACCATCTGTTCGGTCAACATGTCTTGGACTTTGGTTTCAACCTTGGTCCAGTTGTCGACGATTAAGCGGTGACGCTCGTCATCAGTGATGAAACCTTCATCGTATTGGTCAGAGATAGCGGCTGAGCGGACTTCACCTTCGTCGAGCACTTTGTCCATGCCCTTGATTGGGTTGAAGTCACCCATACCCATTGATAGGCCGGACAGTGTTGCGTAGTAGAAACCAAGGTCTTTAAGGTCATCGGCGATTTCGGCGGTCTTTTCCTGGCCGAACTGAGTGTACACCTTGGCCATTACCTTTTGCAGGCGCTTCTTGGTCATGGTTTCGTCTTGCAATGGGAATTCTTCTGGGAAGATTTCGTTGAACAGCAAGCGACCCAAGGTGGTTTCACGGATTTCGCCGCGGAATGGTAAGCGGACCTGGCTTTGCAGCATGATGCTCTTATTATCAAGCGCCATCATGGCTTCGTTGAGGCTACTGAAGTTGCGGACTTTCTTGTCAGCGTTCTGCGGGCGTTCGTAGGTTAAGTAGTAACAACCGAGGACGATATCCTGCTCAATGTGCAAGATCGGTGAACCGTCAGCTGGCTTCAACAGGTTGCGGTTAGCAGCCATGATGTCGCGAGCTTCGGCCTGAGCCTTGTCGCTGAGCGGCAAGTGAACGGCCATTTGGTCACCATCGAAGTCGGCGTTAAAGCCCTTACAAACGAGTGGGTGCAACTGAATAGCGCGACCTTCGATGAGGACTGGTTGGAAAGCCTGGATACTCAAGCGGTGAAGTGATGGAGCACGGTTCAAAAGAACGTACTTGCCCTTAATGACTTCGTCGAGAGCATCCCAGACAACGGTTTCGCCCATTTCGATCAAGCGGCTGGCGCTACGAATGTTATGAGCTTGTTCCTGTTCGATGAGCTCACCAATAACGAATGGCTTGAATAGTTCGAGAGCCATCATCTTTGGTAGACCACACTGGTGGATCTTGAGTTCAGGACCAGCAACGATTACGGAACGACCTGAGTAGTCAACGCGCTTACCAAGAAGGTTCTGGCGGAAACGACCCTGCTTACCCTTGAGCATGTCGCTCAAAGACTTGAGGCGGCGGCGCTGGCCGGTAGCGGCTACAGCACGACCACTGCGGGCGCTGTTGTTGTCGATCAGGGCGTCAACGGCTTCCTGAAGCATACGCTGCTCGTTGCGGCGGATAACTTCTGGAGCGTTAAGGTCCATCAGCTTCTTAAGACGATTATTACGGTTGATGACACGTCGGTAAAGGTCATTAAGATCTGAGGTTGCAAAACGGCCACCGGTAAGCTGAACCATCGGGCGAAGATCCGGAGGAATCACTGGAAGGATGCTCAAGCACATGCTTGAAGGTTTGATGCCGGCGCGGTCCATGCTTTCCAGCAAGCGAAGGCGCTTCATCAGCTTCTTCTTGCGCTGGCCCTTAGCATCTTCTGCTTCAGCGGTCAGATCGGCAATTAATTGCTTCAAGTTAACCGAGACGAGCAGGTCGCGAAGCGCGGCACCACCCATACCAACCGTAACCAAGCTACGAAGGTTGTCTGGCAAGTTGCGGTAATCAGTCTCATTAATGAGCGCTAGTGGATTCAAACCGGTAAGCTGGGACTTGAAGAAGTCGAAAGCTTCAGCAAGCTCTTCGGTTTCTTTGGTTTGCATTTCGGCAAGCGCCTTGACGTTAGCGTCCTCAGCTTCAGCTTCTTTTTCGAAGCGGAGCTTGATGGCTTCTTTGCCAGCTGCAAATTCTGCTTCTTTATCGGCAAGCAGCTGATCGCGCTTAGCGGTATCAACTGTCTTAATGATGTAACTTGCAAAGTAAGCGACGCGTTCCAGGTTCTTGACGGTCAGGCCGAGCAAGAGGCCCATGGCGCTTGGCGTACCACGGAGGAACCAGATGTGTGAGACAGGCACAGCCAATTGGATGTGGCCCATGCGCTCACGACGGACGATTGAACGGGTAACAAGTTCGCCATTCTTATCGACTGCGGCTTCACGAGAGCGAACGCCCTTGTACTTAGCGTCATGCGGATTAATGTCTTTGACTGGTCCGAAGATTCGTTCGCAGAACAAACCGTCGCGCTCAGGTTTCTGAGTACGGTAGTTGATGGTTTCGGGCTTCAGAACTTCGCCGTGGCTCCAGTCCTTAATGTCTTCCGGGCTGGCGACAGCTAGGCGTACTGCGTCGAAATCAGCGATGTCAGTGCCATTGTTTGCGTAGCGTTGTGGCATCATGATTAAGCCTCCTCTTCTTTATCATCGTTAGTAGCGGGCACCGATGCAAGATTGTCACCTGAGACAGTGTTTCCAGCAGCGTCTTCATCGGCAGTTACAACATTAAATTCGTCAGCGACAGCTTCTTCAGTTACGTCGACTTCAGATACGGAAGCTTGTGGTACATCGACTTCTGATGGATGCGCTGCTTCGTCTTTGATGTTGTTAGCTAGTACTTCTTCGGCGTCTACGACGACATCGGAGTGTACCAGGTCAACCTTAAGGCCAAGACCTTGGAGTTCCTTAACGAGGACGTTAAAGCTTTCAGGGACCTTTGGACCAACAATCTGGGTCTTCTTGATGATGGACTCGTAAGCCTTAGAACGACCGTAGACGTCATCGGACTTGATAGTCAGCATTTCTTGTAGCGTGTTGGCGGCGCCATAGGCTTCGAGAGCCCAGACTTCCATTTCGCCGAAGCGCTGACCACCGTTTTGAGCTTTACCACCGAGTGGCTGCTGGGTAACCATGGTGTATGGACCGGTTGAGCGGGCGTGGATCTTATCGGCAACCATGTGGTTGAGCTTGATCATGTACATGCTACCGACCGTGGTACGTTCGCTGAAGGCTTCACCGGTGCGGCCGTCAAACAGCTGTTGCTTACCATCTTCTGGCAAACCAGCTTCTTTGAGCAGCTCGTGAATCTTAGGAACGGGAACACCATTGAATGATGGGCTGGCGACTTTCATACCGAGAGCGCGAGCAGCCATACCAAGGTGAGTTTCGAACAACTGTCCGACGTTCATACGAGATGGGACGCCGAGCGGGTTAAGTACGATTTCGACAGGTGTACCGTCTTCCATGAATGGCATGTCTTCAACAGGTAGAATACGGGCGATAACACCCTTGTTACCGTGACGACCACCGAGTTTGTCACCAACAGCGATTTTGCGCATTTGCGCTACGAAAACCTGGATTTGCATAATGACACCGGCTTTAAGTTCATGACCGTTTTCGCGGCTGAAGACTTTGACGCCCACGACTTTACCGTGCTTGCCATTGCTCATGCGCTGTGAGGTATCGCGAACTTCCTTGGCTTTTTCGCCGAAGATAGCGCGAAGCAGGCGCTCTTCTGAGCTGAGTTCCTGCTCACCCTTAGGGGTAATCTTACCGACGAGGATATCGCCAGGATGGACTTCGGCACCGATGCGGACAATACCGTCTTCATCGAGGTGGCGCAGTGTTTCTTCTGAAACGTTAGGGATATCGGAGGTGATGACTTCAGGCCCCAGCTTGGTTTCGCGAACTTCAATCATGAAGTCAACGATGTGAACAGAGGTGAGCGTATCGTCTTCAACCAGTTTGCGGCTGATGATGATGGCATCTTCGAAGTTGTAACCGCCCCATGGCATAAATGCGACGACGAGGTCTTTACCAAGTGCGAGTTCTCCGCCCTGGATTGACATACCTTCTATGAGGACATCGCCCTCTTTAACTTTGTCACCGGTGTGAACGACAACCTTCTGGTTAACAGAAGTGCCTTCGTTAGAACGGACAAAGCGCTGTGGCTCGTAGGTGTTCGTACCATTCTTGTACTTAACGACGACCTGTTGAGCGCTTGCCTTAGTGACTTCGCCGTCAGCTTCAGCCAAGACAACCTGACCGGTGTTGCGAGCGGCTGATGTTTCGAGACCGGTACCAACAATCGGTGATTGTGGCTGGATCAACGGGACGGCCTGGCGCTGCTGGTTACTACCCATCAGTGATCGGTAGACGTAGTTCTTTTCAATAAACGGAATCAAACCGGCTGAGCTACCAATAATTTGGTTGCGAGAGGCGTCGATGTAGTTAACGTCTTTGGAGTCAACTTCACCAGCCTTCAGGCGGATGCGAGCACTGACACGCTCGTGGACAAAGCGACCCTTGTCGTCAAGTACGCTACCACTGCCGGCGATAACCGCAGTTTCTTCTTCGTAAGCATCGAGATAGACGATATCGTTGGTAACTTTGCCGCCAACAACTTTACGGTAAGGTGTCTCCACGAAACCGTAGTCGTTAACACGGGCATAGTTAGCCAAGTTGAGTACGAGGCCAATGTTGGCACCTTCTGGCGTTTCGACAGCACAGATACGACCGTAGTGAGTCGCGTGAGCATCACGGACTTCAAAACCGGCACGTTCGCGGCTCAGACCACCAGGGCCCATTGAGCTTAGGCGACGCTTGTGAGCCAGCTCGGACAGTGGGTTAATTTGGTCCATGAACTGTGACAGCTGAGAGCTGGCAAAGAATTCACGAACAGCAGCGACGATTGGACGAGCGTTGATCAATTGACCAGGCGCAACGGTTTCGATTTCGCTCATGCTCATGCGGTCCTTAGTGTTGCGCTCCATGCGCAGCAGACCGATGCGGAACTGGCGCTGAACGAGTTCACCAACCAATTTGACGCGGCGGTTAGCTAATGAATCAATATCGTCAGCTGGTTCCTGCGTATTATTAAGACGCATCAGCTCTTTGATGATAGCTTCGATATCTTCGAGGCGCATAACGCGGTTTTCGAGGGTATTTGGCACATCGAGGTTCAGGCGCTTGTTGATCTTGTAGCGACCAACGCGGCTGAAGTCGAAGCGCTTGTAGTTGTAGAACATGTTCTCAATAAGAGACTTAGCGTTATCGACAGTTGCCAGGTCACCTGGGCGCAAGCGGCGGTAAACCTCGATAAGTGCTTCGTTCTGACCCTTGGTAGGGTCTTTGTCCAGTGTAATTTCGAGGTGGCTGACTTTGCCGGTATCGACGTCTTTGAAGGTTTCCTTCATGCGGGCTTCGGTAACACCAAGAGCGCGTAGCAGCGTAGTGACGGCCATCTTACGCTTGCGGTCGATCTTGACGTACATTGCACCATTAGCAGCGGTTTCGAACTCAAGCCATGCACCACGGCCAGGGATAACCTTGGCACCGTACAGGCTGGTCGCACCATGTGGATCGGCGGTGAAGAATACACCAGCAGAACGGATCAGCTGGCTCACAACAACACGCTCAGCACCATTGATCACAAAGGTACCGCGGCTGGTCATCCATGGGTAGTCACCCAGGTAGATTTCTTGCTCTTTAACTTCGCCAGTCACCTTATTAGTGAGTTCGACGTTGGCCATTAGAGGCGCGTCGTAGCTAACGTTGTTTTCACGGGCTGTAGCCTCGGTAAGCTTTGGCTCACCGAACTTGTAGTCCTTGAAACGCAGTGATAATTTTGTGCCGGTGTAGTCGTCTATAGGACTAATCTCGGCTAAAAGTTCGCCCAAACCCTCTTCAACAAACCATTGAAAAGACTTGTTCTGGTGGTCAACTAAATTTGGTAAATCGAGTGCGTCGTCTGCATTCGTAAAGAATACTCTTTGTGCTTTATTAACCGCTGTTTTCGCCATACGCGTTACTAATCCCCCGCTGAATTAATTGCTAATAGATCTAAATACATCGCCTCTAACAGGTATAAAACACCCGCTAGATGTCCAAATTGTTTGTACTACTGTGTTTGTTTAGTTTGTTCGGCCGAAGATCCTAAATCAGGGGTGTTTGGCTTGCAAATAATCATAAGCGCCCTAATTTACACTACTTCTTGATTACTACTATAGACGACCCGCTGTTAATATGTCAACCCTTTTATCGTAAAACTTAGGCTTTGGGCGGGCTTTGGATGATGGCGTCGACGATGCCGTACTCTTTGGCTTCTTCGGCATTGAGCCATTTATCGCGTTCCATGTCCTGGTGGACGACGGAAGCTTTCTGGCCGGTGTTCTTAACCATGATTGATTCGAGGAGCTTCTTGATGCGCAAGCTCTCACGGAGGTCGATTTCTTGATCGGTCACCTTACCACGCGTACCGGATGATGGCTGGTGGATCATAATAGTGGCGTTTGGCAGTGCATAGCGCTTGCCTTTGGTGCCGCTGCTGAGCAGGAAGGCTGCCGCCGAGGCCTGGACGCCAATACCAACGGTTTGAATGTCGTTGGTGACGAACTGCATAGTGTCATAAATTGCTAAGGCATCGTAGACGCTGCCGCCGGGGCTGTTAATGTAGAAGAAGATGTCCTTCTTAGCGTCTTGGGCTTGCAGGAATAATAGTTGAGCGACAACAATATTAGCACTCGCCTCGTTCACACCGCTGCCTAAGAAGATAATGCGGTCTTTTAATAAGCGACTATAGATGTCATAGGCGCGTTCACCGCGGCCTTCGGTTTCAATGACAGTTGGGATCAAAACACTCATATCGTACCTCCAAGTAACTGATTCAATGTTATAAGTATAAAAAATTAGCACTCTCAAGTCAAGAGTGCTAATTTACCGGTTCATACATTGTTAAGCTGCCTGCTTCGTTCGCCGTGTAATACTGACCGGTTCTTCCATATCAGGAACTTGCAATGTTGCTGGTTGGCGCTGCGTATCCAGCATGGACACAAAAGCTTCAGCGACGTCTGGCTCTATTTGATTCCACGCTTTGCCATTAGATATGATTAACCTAAACGCTTCTTCGACGACCGTGGCCGTAGCTCTGGTAATAATCAACGGTTCGTTTTGTAGGTCACGTGTTACAAATTCACTTTCTGTCCCCGCCATGGATTCAGTGCCTTCATGATGGAAAAATCTCATCTTTGAATTTAGCGGGTCGTGCAAGACTGCCGCTCTGCCAATCTTTCGGGCCTCAAAAGCCCCTCGTATGTGCCAACTTCCATCATCAAGCTCAATCATAGATACCTTTCTTTACAGGTATCTTATCGACAATCTTAGGTGGGCTTCAGCGAAGTTTTTTACAGTAACAATGTGATCTATATCGGGCTATTTGCTGGTAGCGTAGCTGCGGAGCTTGTCGAGGGTTTTCTCGGTAAGGATGCGGCTCATGATGTCGCGGCGGTTTTCGGGCTTATCGAGTTCGGCCTGCATATTCGGGTCCGTGTATTGGCCACGGAGAAGTTCGATGCGCAACTCGAGTTCGTCGGGGCTAACAGTGATCTTCTCTGTTTGAGCGATTTCGCCGAGTACTAAGCCAGCCTTAACGCGTAAGGTTGCGCCTTCGCGCTGTTTTTCGTGGTGCTCTTCTGCGGTCAGGCCTTCGGCGTCAAGATGTTCCTGCCAAGTTTGGCCGCGGTAAACGGTGTTGCGCTTCTCTTCTTCTTCGATGCGATCGATTTCTTCTTCGATTAGGCCAGCTGGAATAGCAACTTCGGACTTATCGGCGATTCTTTCGAGAAGTTGGTTGTCGTAAGCGCGTTGAGCTTCTTGTTCGCGCTCCGCTGTTAGCTGCTTCTTGATATCGGTCTTGAGCTCATCAACAGTCTTGAATGGGCCAATGGTGGTAGCGAAAGCATCGTCGATAGTGGCCGGCTTAACGGCGTTAACCTTGTGTATGGTGACGGCAAAGGTCACTTTCTTGTTCTGGAGGGCTTCTGAACCATAGTCCGTCGGGAAAGTTATGTCGAAAGTCTTAGTCGCGCCTGGTTTAGCGCCAATTAGTTCGTCTTCAAAGCCGGGGATGAAGGTGTTGCTGCCGAGTACCAATGGATAATCGGTGCCGGCACCGCCTTCGAGTGGCTCATTGGTTTTGGCATCGGTGCCAACAAAGTCAATAATTACTTCGTCGCCGCTTTTGGCTGGGCGCGTCACTTCTTCTTTGGTGGCGCCGCGCGTTGCGAGATTGTTCAGCACTTCGGTAACGTCATTAGCTGTGACGTTAGTTGACTCGGCAGCAAGCTTGATTTTCTTATAATCAGGCAGCTTAATGTCGCCGACAACTTCGATTTCGGCAGTAAACTCTAAGTCGCTAAAAGGCACGAACTTGGTAATAGCAATCTGGGGTTGAGCAACTGGACGAATCTTTTCCTGCTCAACGGCATCAACGTAGACTTCATTAATAACGTGGTCGATGACTTCTGACTGCAGAACAGCCTGGTCGATCTGCTTCTCTACGAGGTTAACTGGTGCTTTACCATCGCGGAAGCCGGGAACCTTGACGTTCTTGCTGAGCTGCTTCAGCACAGACTCTTTGGCATGATCGAGCTTTGCCTGATCAGTCTGGATCGTTAATTTGATACTAGTTGGGGATAGTTGTTCGCGGGTTACATTCATAGTGGTCTATCATAACAGATGGCGGCAAGCTTGACTACCCCTTATCGTACAAGGAACGGCGCCATCACAATAATCGCCGCAATGAGCCAGGCCACCTCCACCACGGCACCAATCGGCCGCTCGAACCACTGAATACCGCCTGCGAACTTGCTATATAAACCGGGCTTCCAATGTTTTCCAGCTCGCGTAGTCAGATATCGATTAATGGACAAGAAGTCCGGTGCAGCAGCTAAAAATGCACACTCAGCAGCCAGCAGCCAATTTGCCGGATGTAATACTGCCAGCATAACCACCAGCAAAAAACATAGTGCAGCTTCGACGATCAGGTAATTACGAAAGCCGTTGGTTTTGAGTTTTAGTTTATTAGACATGCGTAGACCAAAGTGCGGCAAAGCATCGCACACATAATGCGAAACGACCGCCATAGGCAATGCCAACAATGGCTGCCCCACAACCAACCCAATCACAGCTCCGGTTAAGGCGTGATTGATCGCTGTCATAACTTACCCTTTAATCGTCTGACTTAGAACCGCAATATCGCCAGATTGCTCGTCACCGGTTTTGAGGTTTTTGAGCTTGAATTGCCCGCTGGCGAGTTCCGATTCACCAACGATCAGTGCGTATTCGATACCATGCTTGTCGGCGTTCTTAAACTGGTCGCCGATCTTTTTGCCGCTCAAGTCTACTGCAACGTTAAGGCCAGCAGCGCGCAGTTCAGCAATCGCTGCTTGGGCGCCTGCAGCGACATCGCCGACCAGCACCACATAGACATCTGTTTCGGGCTTAAGATCTGGCAGCAAGCGGTGTAATTCCAAGAAGTTCTGGAGCGTTACGTCACCCCAGCCAAAACCAACAGTTGGCACGGGCGCCACGCCAAATAGGCCAACCAAGCCATCATAGCGGCCACCACCGAGCATTGAGCGGTTATTTTCTGGGTGCGTGTCAAAGACTTCAAAAACGATGCCAGTGTAGTAATCGAAGCCGCGCATCAGCGTAATATCGAAGCTGGCATTACTGATGCCTGCTTTTTGGAGCTGTTCGAGCATGGTCTGCAAATCTTGCGTAAACGTTTGCTTCTGAGCTTCTTTTGGCAGATCTTTGATGGCTTTGGCGTCTAAGATAGCTAACAGTTTTTCGGTTGCGCCAGCTTCGCGGTGGTCGCTGCTGAGCGTTTCATCGATCTTTTCGATAAAGACGCTGCGTTCCATTTTGTGCATGCGATCGATAAGTTTACTGATGGTGTGCGACTCTTCGTCGGTGAACTGTAAGTAATCTTGCAACAAGTAATTGATCAGTTCGCGGCTGTTGAGCTTTATGTCGTACATGTTACGCTCAGCCCCGAAGTTTTTAAAGATGTCATCGATTAGGGTCACGATTTCGGTCTCGGCAGCGGTGTCGGCAACGCCAAATATATCGACATTCAGTTGCCAGTGCTCGCGCAAGCGGCCGCGTTGCGGGCGTTCGTAGCGCCACAAGTTTGGAAGACTGTACCACCTGAGCGGATACGCCAGTTCCTGGCGCTTGGCGGCCACCATACGACTGACAGTTGGTGTCATCTCGGGACGAATCACGACTTTGCGGCCACCGCGGTCTTCGAAGACGTAGGTCTGCTCGTTGACAATTTCGTCACCGGACTTGGCCAAATAGATATCTAACGGCTCCAAAATAGGCGCGTCATACTCTTCGTAACCAAAGCGCTCCGCGACTTCGCGCAGCTTGCCGAACATGTACTTTTGCACGCGCTTATCTTCGGGGTAAAAGTCCCGCGCGCCTTTGTATGGTTGTGTTGATAATGCCATTGGTATGCTTAGTATATCTTACATGCCCGCCCGAGGGCTACTCTGCGCGTGCGGCAGCTTGGCGCTTCAAGAAGTGGATGAAACTCCAGGCGCCAAAGCTAATTTGCAGCCCGATTGTTGGAGTATGGCCGATAGTCAGGCTAACACGGTTGCGAGCGCCTGTAATAATACTGTCTTTGAACGGTACAACCTCGTCGATGATGCCGAAGCGCGATAAAATGCGGCGGCGATCCTCGGCAGTGAGTGTAACTAGCGCATCCTGACAATTCAGAGCCGAAGTAATAAACGCTGGGTTATCACTGCGAAAGCGACCGCCGATAGCTGCAGGGCGATTCACTTTGCCGGCTATAAGCACTACGCCGACGAGCACGCCTTTGCGAGCTGCGTAGGCGTTGATCACGGCTGTGGCGCCGGCGCTTACGCCCACCAAGCCCACATCTTTGCCTTGAGCGTTCAAATCATCAATACGAGCAAGTAATCGATCGAACTTAGGCTGCCAGGGCTCGCGGTCGGCCCAAAGCACTTGGAAAACCTCAGACTCAACACCGTACCAGCGCCAGGTATCGACTGCTCTACGTTGGTTATCAACGTTATGGTCGCCAAGGCCGGTAATGTAAATCAAGTGTAGTGGTTTTTGCATAAGAAGTGCGCTATCTTAGTGGTATGTCTAAAAATACAAATATTGCTCTAAAACGTAACGATGCCCTGTTTGACCCTTGGAGCATTGTTCACTTGTGTACGGGAGTGGCTTTGGGGTGGGTCATGGATCCCTTTTTTGCGCTCAGTTTGATGATTCTGTGGGAGCCCCTAGAGATCTTCGTGCTATCGCCGTTTTTGGCCCGCTTTGACATTGTATTTGGCCATGAGACGCTGCGCAACTCGCTTTCAGACATAGTTTTTGACGCGATGGGGGTTGGCCTGGGTGCTTGGGCCCTCACTGCGCTCGCGACGCCACCATTCAATCTGTTCTAAATTTCGTGGTTGGTGCCGTTGCAGCATTCCAGTAGCCTCAGGCTACTTCAGGGGTCGGAAGCTCTAATGCTGCAAACATTGTTTCAAGTGTGGCAACGTCGTCTTCCAGACGAGCATGCACCATTGGGTAGTCAAGGTCAGGCACAATCTCAACTACGCTATTGTGATACAACTTCCAGTAGCCATTCTCGTCTTCTAGATCAAGGTGACCAGCTGGTTTATTTTGCACGAAATCAGGACCTTCACCCGTGTATCGCGTTAGGTACATGTCTACAAAACCTGGAGCTTTTACTGACTTTGTCTCCTTGTCTAGGTACTTGAATGCAGGCTTAATCGCGGAGTGGGCCTCTTGATCCCAAAGCCCCTGCACCAAATCTTCGACTCTTTGCTTAAGTGCATGGCCAAGCTCGGCTCGTTCTTCACGGCTAATTCCACAGGCTTCGTACCTCTCATGCAACTCGAAGTATCTCTTTAATATTGGTTGATTCACTTCAATGTTCGTCGATGTTACTCGGTTTTGCGCGTGTTCGAGATTTAGCTTTGCGTCTGTAATCTTCTTAATGGCTTCTGGACCCATGGGAACTCCTGTTAGTTGGGCGCATTATATAACGTTTTGTGCGCATGTTCTGTAAGTCTGCGCACCGGTGCGGATGAGAGGACTAGCGGACTTCGTCCTTTTCCACTGCGGCGTGCTCGAAGTGTGTACACACTTCTGTGCGCGTCCTCGCTCCACGAACCTCCACCCTACGGGTACGGAGGTTCGAGTCTACTCAGACCAAATAAAAAACCGGCTCTAGGCCGGTTCTTTATTTGGTGCGGATGAGAGGACTTGAACCTCCACGCCTTGCGGCACTAGTTCCTAAAACTAGCGTGTCTACCATTCCACCACATCCGCATGCAATTGGTACCGAAGTATTTTAGCTGATTTTCTTGTAAAACACTAGTTGGGCGTCACCGTACTGCTTTTCCATGACTTTTGTAAGCCGCTCAAACTTGAGGACTTCCATTTTGCCGGGCCACGATAGTACCAGGACGCCATCATCTTTTAAATGGCGCGGCAGGACTTTAAGATCACGGTACGGGATCTTATCATATGGCGGGTCAATAAAGATCAAGTCAAAGAATTCGGCTTGGTGGCGGGTTGACCAGGCGTTTGCGAACGCCCTGATAGCCTTGATGCGATCATCAATACCGAGCGCCTTAATGTTTTCGGTGATGATGGTGTGTGCGCCTTTATCGACTTCGATAGCCACAGCGCTTTTGGCGCCACGGCTGATTGCCTCGATGGCCAGTGCGCCGCTACCCGAGAAGGCATCGAGCACGGTCAGACCTTTAATGTCGCCCAGGACGCCAAAGATGCCGCCGCGGACTTTTTCGCTCATGGGATGGGTGCGGTGGCCGTGCGGGCTAGCAAAATTACGGCCGCCAAGGAAGCCGGATATTACTCGCATTTGGCAGCTTCCAAACTGGCTCCATGCCAAACCAGTGTGACTGATTGCACGAGCGTAGGAACAAGTTGATTCCTGACACGGCGAGCCAGCGGGATCGTCCAACCAGTTTCATAAAACGTATCGTATAGCTCCATGCGAGCAACGTTTTGGGCCTGCGTACGGAACCAACTCGCCAGCGACTGTGCCTGGAAATCATCAATTTTGTCAGCAGTCGGCACGACGCCAATGCGACTCAGTGGCGCCATTAGCACCGCGACGCCAGCTTCGAAGGCAGCATGAGTGGTGAATAAGCCCTTTGGCCCCCACATTTTCCAGTTGTTACCAAATTGATGGCTAACCGTCGCGCCTGGCATAATCAGCTTTTTGCTAATAGTGGTGCGATCTTCGATGCCGCGTCCGCTGCTTAGTTCGACTAACTTCTCTTCGTACGGGTAGTGGTGAGCCGGCGTTAGTCCATCAACAATGGCGTGAGCTAGCCAAGCCGCCTCAAAAGCAGAGCGGATGTCGTCTTTGGCCTTCAACGCTTTTACGAGCTGTTTGTAGTGTTCTTCGATTAGCTCGATGAGCTGTGTGTCATCGGCGTCAAATGGCTGTATATAATGCCATGGCTCGTCCTTGGCCGGACTTTTACGCTTGATGCCGTCAGGGCCATTATCCCCCTCGAAATGCAGGATAGTTTTAATCGACGGAAATTTTTTGTTATGCGCTAGCTGCTTCAGTTGGCGACAGGCCATGCGATCTATTTTCTGGTGCGCGCCCAGTACATGACCAGAGTATTTGTTAAAAGTAGAACCAGAATACATAGCTAATTAAGATTGGTGACGGCTCGCAGCCGGGTTACGTGTGTCATGAGGTGCTCATATTGTAACAAATTTTGACCGGAATCGAGCAGTTCTTGCGCGGCTTGGCGGGCAGCGGCAATCAGCTTTATATCTGTTAATTTGGCGATTCGCAAATCTAATTGACCGTGCTGTGAGGTACCGTAAATGGCACCCGGACCGCGTAGTTCGAGGTCGAGTTCGGCCAACCGGAAGCCGTCATTGGAGCTTTCTAGGGCCCGCAGGCGGCGGCCTGGAGCTTTAGAATCGCTCATCATGAGGTAGCAATAGCCCTGATCGCTGCTGCGGCCGACTCGACCGCGGAGCTGGTGTAATTGGGCTAGGCCGAAGCGTTCGGCGCTTTCGATCATCATAATGCTGGCGTTTGGCACGTCAACGCCGACCTCAATCACGGTGGTTGACACCAGAATATCCAGTTCATGACGCACGAACTGCTCCATAATCGCTTGTTTTTGATCGGCCTTGAGCTTGCCATGCAGCAGCCCGACCTTGCGATGCTTAAAGTCTTTGGTGCTCAGCTGCTTGTAGACCGCTTCGGCTGAGTTAAGCTGCAAGACTGTCGAATCGGTAATGAGCGGGCAGACCACAAACATCTGACGGCCGCTATCAAGTTCCTGGTCGATATGCTGATATACCTGCGCCCGCGAATTGGGCGAAGCAATCTCGGTGATGATTGGCTTGCGACCGCCCGGCTTGTCGCCAAGGATGGAGACATCGAGCTCGCCGTACAGTGTGAGGGCCAGTGACCGCGGGATTGGCGTGGCCGTAAGACTGAGCACATGCGGCATGTGGCCGGCCTTGGCCATCAGCGTTTTGCGCTGGTCCACGCCAAAACGGTGCTGCTCATCAATCACAATCAGAGCTAGCTTATGCATATCGACCGATTCTTGAATCAACGCCTGGGTGCCAATCATAAACTGAATCTTTCCGGCGGCGATTGCTGCCCTGGCCTGCTCTTTTTGGCCGTTCTTGAGGCTGCCTACGAGTAATCCAACGCTATCCTCGCGGCCCATTGGCTTCATGAGCTGGTAAATCGTTTCGGCGTGCTGACGGGCCAAAAGCTCGGTTGGCGCCATAAAGGCCACCTGCCAACCCTGGGCCAGTGCCATCAGCGCTGCCATGGCCGCCACCACCGTCTTTCCGGAGCCGACATCGCCTTCTACTAGGCGGTTCATAGGCTCGGACTTTTGGAGATCAAGATAAATTTGCCAGATAGTGCGCCGCTGGGCGTCGGTTAAGTCAAACGGCAAACTGCCCACGAACTGCTTGGCCAGTTTCTCCTCAAACGGAATTGCCAGGGCTGATTCCGACTGATTTTCGCGCTTGTTGAGTAGACTAGCCATGCTAAGCTGAAAAACTTCTTCAAAACCTAAGCGGCGGCGAGCCGTCTCCAGCTGCTTGGTCGATTCTGGCATATGGAGTGCCGTTAAAGCCTCGGCGCGACTCACCAGCTTCTGCTTTTTAATAAGCTCTGATGGCAGGCTCTCCGGCAATGTTTTGAGCAGCGGCAGCACCTGAATAATCGCTGCTCTAATCTGGCGCGACGTCAGGCCTTTGGTCTCACGGTAGACAGCTAATATACGCGCTGTGTTGGCCGGCAGGTCGCTGACCATCTCAACGCTCGGATTCTGCAGGCTAAAGCGACGCTGCTTAAGCTCATAATTACCGGATATGTAGTAGCGTTGGCCACTCTTGAGTGCCGCGGCTCTGTACGGCTGGTTAAACCAAACTAGGCGGACACTGCCCGTCTTGTCAGTAGCAATAGCTTCAGTGATATGCATGCCGCGGCGCACATAGCGCCCGGTAGCCTCCTCAATAACAGCTTCAATACTGACCGGGCCCGGCTCTAGATCGGCAATACCAGTCAACTGCGAATAATCCTCGTAGCGACGGGGGTAATAATCAATCAAATCAGCAATGGTTTTGATCCCCACCAACGCAAATTTTTGCGCCAACGCCGGCCCAACTCCCTTTAGCTCCGTAATCGGGCTCGTAACTGTCATAGCTCTAGTATACGAGATCTGAGGTAGGCTGCTACTTTTTCTGTAAAGGCAAAGGGCAAAGCAGCGTTACGCTACTTACTCTAAGCGGAATTTCATCCACATTTTTCGTATCTATGACAGCCGAATGTCCAGACTGTTTAGCTATATCGCCTACATAAGGCTGGCCAACCAAGTCAGGAGAGCTCGGAAGCCTATATGGATCGCTGTCAAGCAGTTCTGAGGTAGATCTTATGGCACTGTTCCCCAGCAAGACAGCTGTAGCCGCAGAAGCAGCTACTACAGTGTAAAGACTTAATTGTTCCGCTAACCTACTCATATTAACTCTATTATAGCAATTAATCCATCCATTGTCAATATTCTACAGTCTGGATCTCTCAATCACCTAGACACAATCTTACCCACTCTTCCTGGGCCACCCGAGTGGGTTAGCGGCTTTTGCGGACCAGGAAGAAAATGCTTGGACCGAAGTACAGACTGGCTAGTGGCTTCTGAAGGGCACGTTCTATGCCAAGCATAACGCTTTGTGGTAGTGCTTTCTTGAGGCGGGTGCTACGCAGATTAGAAACAGAAAGTGTTGCTTCAACCTGGAGACCGGCGTGCTCGAGGTGGCGAATAACGGTGTGCGGGTTGTGGTTTACGAAAGCGATCTCTTCATCGCGCTTGTTCTTGGCGGAACGGATATCGACGGGCTTAACCGGCATTTTTTCGCGGCGGGAGAGGTGTTTGAGGCGATTGCGCATGTGCAAGTAATTGGCAACTTCGATGATGGCGTAGCCATCTTGGCTTAGAACACGGGAAATTTCGTTAAATTCAGTGCTCGGATCCGGCAAGTGGTGCATGACACGGATCATGGTTAACAGATCAATGGTGCCATCTTTGAACTCCAGATCGTCGGCTTGCATCAGTTTTTGGTCGATTTCGCTGTGCCCTTTTAGGAAGTCTTTGGCGATATCGAGCTGCTGCTGACTTGGCTCGGCAAGCGTTACTTTATCGGCGTATTTTTCGAGGAATAAGCACAAACGGCCATAACCACCACCGATGTCGACAGCGTTCTTGAAATGTTTGCCGCGTAACAATTTTGTGATAGCAATTTCTTCGGCAGCATGTTCGTATTTGCGCTCGTCCCAGTAGCGAAGATAGTTGTGGGTGGGGTCATTGTACTGATCGGCCTTCTTCTTGGCGGCCTTAGCGACTGGATTTTTAGTGATTGGTGTTGGTGTGATTGGTGTAGTTGTATGTGACATAAGTGTTTTCTAGTATAACAGCCGCTGACTATTCTCCAAGCTCCACGAGCGCTGAGTCTTTGAATGCTTTACCGCGGCGCAGGAGTAGCTTACCATTCTGGAAATCGCTCGGCTGGAAGGTTTCGTTAGCAGTTTTAACACCGTTGACCGCGATGGCGTTGCCGCTCAGCAAGCGGCGGGCTTCGGTATTTGAAGTGGCTAAATCAGCCCGCACCAGTGCGTCGACGATTGAGCCGTTTTGGGGACTGTGGACGGCAGAAATTTCCTGGCGTAGTGCCTGCAGCGATGCGTCATCGGCTTCACCGATCGAAGTCGCGCCCGTCAAGTAGTTGGTAACTGCGACAGCTACGGCCGTTTGCTCGGCGCCGTGCACCAAGGTGGTAACCTCCAACGCCAAGCGCTTTTGAGCAACACGTAAGCCCTGGTTCTCGGCATGTTCGGCCATGACAGCTTCAATAGTGTCTTTATCGAGTTCAGTGAACACCTTGAGATAATCTTCGGCACCGGCATCATCGGCGTTAATCCAAAACTGATAGAACTGAGTTGGCGTTGTTTTGGCTGGATCGAGCCAGATTGCCCCTTCTTCGCTCTTACCGAATTTTTTGCCTGTCGATTTGTTGACGATTAGCGGCACAGAGTAGACATGGGCCTCACCACCGGTTTTGCGGCGGATCAAATCGACCCCCGCGATACTGTTTCCCCACTGGTCGGAGCCGCAAACTTGGAGCGTGACGCCGTGCTCGTTATATAAGTGCAGGAAGTCGTAGGCTTGGATTAAGACATAGCTAAACTCAGCGTAACTGAGGCCGGTGCCTTCCTCGCCAAGGCGGTTACCGACAAAATCGCGGGCCAGCATCTGGCGCATTGGCACGTGCTTGCCAACATCGCGCAGGAAGTCGAGGTAATTTATGTCCTTGAACCAGTCGTAGTTGTCGACAGTTTTGAATGATTGCCCGCCAAAAACCTGCGAGTACTGAGCAGCAATAGCTTGCTTGTTGCGGCTGATCTCTTCTA
>JAQBRQ010000020.1 GCA_028286385.1 Candidatus Saccharimonadota bacterium | reverse complement strand
TGGCTTGGCTTAGACGATTTAGAAAAACCTGAGTATGCCCTGTCGGATTCTGTAAAATTTTATTGCCGGGAAGCTATTAAAGCAGCCGAGTAGGATTTATGCTTGCAATTAAATAGACGATGCCTTTCCATAGAAGCATGTCTGCAGAAACTCCCTACACTAATACGAACGCTACTTTTGAAGTAGAAAGACAAGGTGTTGACCGCTTTGTTGAGCACACACGAGAGTGCTGGATGCCGCATCAAGTTTCAATAAGTGTCCTAGACACCTGGGCTGATCACATAGACCCAGATAACCCTTTGGGAGTGCTTGTTGGAGACATTCCTCAACCGACTACCGCAACAAACAATCAGCTTATTGATTTTGTACATGAAAGCGATGGCAGTAGGATACCGATTATAAAAACTAAGGCAATAGGCGAGATAGCATTGCGCTTGTTCGGTGAAGAAAAAGGAACGTACTTCGGACGGGTTTTCCCTAGTTCTATTTCAAGTTACTTAATGGATTCATACGTCAGTGAGTATGACGGATTTTTTGTAGGACCAATTTATGAATTTGACGATAACGACAAGGTACTACCAGGACTTCTCCGAGCAGACACCTTTCCCCTACTCGTTAGATTGCTTCATGAAGCACGAGAGATCAGGCCAATCCGTAAAGGTTATCCACTGAGTGGATATATGCCCCTGGAAGGTGGAAAACTTGCCGAAGAGCTACTCGAAGATTCTTATCGTTTGTTTACCGCCTGCTTGTCCGAACTTAAGAAAGAATAGTTCGAAAATCTGACTGTACGCCAAGCGGAAAAGCACGAAGTGCGCTAGCCAGTCGGGCACGTCAATTGACTTATTTAATAAAACATGCTATTATCATAGCTATGATTACATTACCCCAGGTTACGCTTACAAAAGTTCGTAGTTTTTATAGTAAACGCTCACATATTGCGTACACCGCTGTGCCCGTTGTAGCACTGCTCACGGTAGGTATTATGTTGGTAAGTTCCTCGCCAACCGCCACACACGAGCAGCAGCTTCAGTCAGCAAAGCGCGCCGCTAAAAAGGCCTCTGCTCATACTTCAGCCACTGACTTACCGGCTGCTAGTACCGCCGCTAACCCCGCTACGAGCACAGGTTCGAATACCACGAGCCGCTCGTCTACTGCAACTACTGCCAAGCCTAGCACTCCTGTCGCCTCCCCCAGCCCAAGCACGCCCGCAGCCCAGACCCAAACACCGCTAAGTGTCCTCACCGCCATTATTGCCAACCTGCAAAACGGTATATCGGCTGATGTTACAGCTAGCACTATTGCTGTTCCGGGCCCTATCGGCACCGCACAGGCTCGCCCGATTGTATTTACGGCCAACGGCCAAGCGTACTTCGCCTACACCCAAGGTCAAAAACCTAACTTCAACATGACTCCAAGCCAAACGGCATCTACCATGGCCATAGTTACCGCCTCTCAGAATGTAGCCTTTGTTAAGGCACACCTGGACAAGCTGAACAACTTGGTCGACCCCGACATAACTGCCGTTGGCTACTCCACCGGCGGCAACTAAACTAAAATAGTTCCATACCCGCAACGTTACGGCCCGCCAATTAGACAAATTGCTGTCTTTATGTTAGTATATAGTTTATGTCTAACAATGACCGTCGAATAGAGCAGAATACACAGCCGGCGGCCGAAGTAAGCGCCCCAACATACAATCTTGAGCTGGTAACAGCAACAACAGATGTTTTTGGTGATGAACTCCTCGTTATAACCCACCCAAATTTATACGACTTTTCGCTCATGAAGTACGGGAGCGGTGCTCAAAGAGCTGCCCGTCTCTACAATTCAGCTATGCGGTTTTGTCCTGAATATACCCATAGGGACCTTAAAGGCTTGCCTGAAGGCATAAAGGCTACTACTGCGCCAAGGCTTAGTGAACGCTTAGCGGAACGTGAGCTAGTTGTTTATGGTGTAGGGTCAGGGTGCATGACTCTCCTCAAGGATTACTGCAAAGAGCTCATTATTTCATAACAGCTTCGGCCCGTTTTTCCTCCTACCCAAACAACCAAAAGTAGTAAGTCACAAAATTACGCGACTTACTGCAATGGGACAAAATGGCAGTATGCAGTGTTTAACATTATTTTGTTAAACACTGCATACACTCAGGATGAGTGCAGAGTTTTTTGCTTTGCTTGTGCTTGCAAATCGCCAGCAGTAAGAGAATAATCAACAGTATGAGTGACCATGAATTCCCACCGCTTAAGAAAGTAATCGATAACACAGGCGTGAGCCTGGATGCGATGGATGCAGGCCCCCTTCACGATAGGTTAAGGCTCGCTCCGCCTGAAACTCCACAAAGTGGCCATCCACTACCTGATGGGTTTATGGCTCGACTAGCGGAACGGCAGAGCCAGAGATTGTCTGGACCGCCTCCAGGCTCTGCAGCTTAATCAAAATTCCATTCGAGCGCCAGCTACCTAATTAGCTATTGACTAAGTACCACTTACATGGTAATGTGTTTTTATGACAACCGTGGAATTGGCGCATGAATGTGCAGCCCAAGCCAGACGAGAGAATTACGCATCTGAGCTGTATGCAGCACTAGGCGAAGTTGCCGGGATGAACCTGCCCGACAAGGCGGTCAGCGGCATCGTCCGTCACTTCCCCATGTGGGAATACGGGGTCGAACAGACACGATGGGGAGAGAGTCGCTATCTGACTAGACATATGGACCCATCAGCACTAGTAGCCATACCTGAGCAACAACACTTAGACATAGAGCGAGATGCGGAAAGATTAAAACTTACCGCGGGGGGCATCAAAGGAATTGATCTGCGGCTTTTATTAGATATCGAGGGACAGTTTCTTGATCCTGCAGACAAAACAAATGTTTATACTAAAAAAGACGCTATCCGACGAAAGTTCAGGCATCAAGCAATCGACTTCCACGATGCTAAGGATGAGTATCTGCATGCCGGTGATCTATTTACCGATAAAGAAGCTGCGGTCCTGAGCATATCGACACACTTTAGCAGTTATGGAGGCATGGCCACTGCCCTGGTAAGTTCGACTCGCGTAATTTCCAGAACCTTGGAGTCAGCGGGCGAGCGAACTGGAGTAGATCCGGATATGGACTTAATGTTGCTTGCCATATCTTTGGGTATCGCCAGTACTGATCACATCCCCAAGGGAAGAACAGACTGCTTAGACGGCGCCTACCTGGAGTTACTCTCTAAATACTACAGCCCCAATCCCAAAGAACGAAAAGCTATACGTGATATGCCCAAAGGCGGTATTACGGCTAAATGGAAAAAGATAGTCAGCAAGCTCGGAGGAGTTGATAAGCATACTGCACTGCTCTGCGCGGTAAAAGATGGCGCTTTGCAGCTTCCGAGCGCAGTCAATAAGCATTAGTGTTATGCTAAGTTTATGACTCGGCAACAGCGACTCGTGCTGATTATCAGCATCTTAGCCTCATTCGTGGCATTTTTGGATGGTTCAGTTGTTAACGTGGCGCTACCGGCGATCAGTCGTGATCTAGGCGGAGGTTTGATGACCCAGCAATGGGTGGCCGATGCCTACCTTGTGACGCTCGGGGCATTGATTTTACTGGCTGGTTCCCTGTCTGACTTGTTTGGCCGACGGCGAATTTTAGCCAGCGGGCTTATCGGTTTTGCGATCACCTCAATCTTATGTGCTGTGGCCCCAGATAGCGTCTTCCTCATAATTGCGCGGGCGTTACAGGGGATTGCCGGGGCGCTGTTGGTTCCAAGCTCGCTGGCGCTGATTATTTCTTCGTTTTCGGGGTCGGCGCAAGGTAAAGCTATTGGGAGCTGGACGGGATGGACTGGTATTGCATTCATCGTCGGGCCGCTGGTCGGCGGTTTTTTGGTAGACGCTCTTTCGTGGCGACTAATCTTCGCTATTAACGTATTGCCGATCGCGGTGTGCTTGTGGTTGCTGCGTTACGTCAAACAGCCCGAAAGAACAAAGCATGTCAAAGTTGATATAGTCGGTGCCGTACTCTGTAGCCTTGGGGTGGGCGGACCGGTATTTGGCTTCATAGAGCAACCGCATTACGGTTGGGGCAACCCTGCCATTCTGGGATCCATCATAGGTGGTTTGCTGCTGTTCGCTGGATTTATTTGGTACGAAAGACGTACCGCTGCGGCCATGCTGCCGCTATCGCTGTTTAATGTTCGTAATTTCCGCTTCGGCAACCTCGCTACGGCGGCTATATACGGCGGCTTATCTATCGCGACATTTCTGATTGTCATATTTTTGCAACAAGTCAGCGGCTATTCGGCCTTGGCTGCTGGCCTGGCCTTGCTGCCGGTCACGATCATCATGTTCTTCTTGTCGCCGCGGTTTGGAGCTCTCGCCGGCAAGTATGGACCCCGGCTTTTTATGACTGCTGGACCCTTGGTGGCAGGCGCTGGCTTCTTGCTGATGTTGCTAGTAACTAATGACGTGCAGTATTGGTCGCAGCTATTGCCTGGAGTGCTAGTTTTTGCAGTTGGACTTTCGATGACCGTCGCGCCGCTCACCTCCGCCGTGTTAGGTGATGTTAAAACCAGCCACGCCGGAGTTGCCTCGGCCGTTAACAACGCCATCGCTCGAATTGCCGGACTGATTACCATCGCTGTAGCCGGCGTCATCACCGGTGGACAGCTTGATTTGGACGGTTTCCGGCGCGCCATAGTCTTCACTGCCATATTAGTTATGGCTGGTGGTATTGTGTCGGCAATCGGCATCCGCAACCAAACGTAAGTGTGTTATCTTACTTTTACATCTTAAAAACTGTGGTAAAGTAACTGCTGATGAAAAATCCTAACTCACTCAATACCAACCGATACGGCAAAGAAATTGCCGCTGCTGCAAGCATGGCATCGCTAGCCTTACTCGGGACAGCTGCTACGGCTGGGGCTTACGATACTAAAAACTTAAAGCCAATAATCAAGGCCGAGAAGAAGTTAGAGCACAAAATTGAAGGTGGCCAGCGCGTTTCTTTTGATGCCAACTACGACGCCTACTGGTCGCGCCCTGATTATAAAGGAACGCTCCTGCAATTTGTGACCCATACTCCGTTAACCGCCGAGGTAAACGGCGAAACTCGCCTGTTTAGAATCATTTTTAAACGACCTGTCCGCGGCAGCGACGATACAAACGTAGACGTCGATATACGAGCAATTCCTAAAGATGCCATTAAAGCTCAAAGTCCGCTAACCTACGGCCAGCCGACACCCGAAACACCATTCCCAACACTTCCAGTCGAAACCAAATCAGCTGTTCTTATGCCCGACTATCCAAACCGCACTTTGGACGCTGAAGTCGAGCGCTCTGATGGTGCAACGTTTTTGATCCCTGTTGGCAAAACTGAGCCCTACGGTCGAAAAGGCGTTATTATATAGACAACATCCCGCTTATGTAGTATTTTTTGTATATGAGTGGGAGCACCGGGGTCTCTATAGGGGACCAAGTAGTTACAATCTTTTCCGAGACGTATACGACAATATACGCTCTTCAAGAGAGGAAACCAAACGAAGAGATAGCAGGCCTCATTGGTAGCGTTGAACGAAATATAGGAGAATTTGTAGTTCAAAATTTGGATACCATACTCAAACTTCCTGGCACACCACTGCCCGAGGTGACTCAGGAAATTGCTGCGACTGACGAAAAATTAGCAGTATTAAGGCGAAGCAAGGCCATTCTGAAGATCGCTGAAGACCTCTATAGAGGGTTACAGACCGAAAAAATTACCGATATGCTGGCTGGCAAAATAATCACAGCGCATGCGCTCCCGCCCTTTTACAGGGGTATTTTCCCGTCGGGCATCGCCAATTATCAATTTAAACATTTTCCACGTGAGGCTTCGGGGAACTTCGAGGATGTTCACCTCTATAAAAGCCCTGCATACCGGGGTTGTCTGACCATTACCAATGGTTCTAGTCGTCACACGCTGTACCCTATTCACTTATTTCCTGATCAAGAACCGCACGTCGAACCAGCACTATGCCTAATCGTTTCATAGGCTGTGCCCGCCTCCAGGCGTACAATGTGGCTATGAGTAGTGGGCCTCAACAACCATGAAAGCTTCGGTAACTGCCCGACTAACCATCGCGGCCAGTCCGTCTGAGGTTTTTGTGTATCTGAGCAAGCTTAAGTACCATACCCTTTGGAACCCGCAGCTGCAAAGAGTGTGGCCACATAAGACGCTTCGCCTTGGTTCAAAATACACCAGCGAAAGCATCCTGCTGGGCGTCAAGGTTACCGCCCATAACACCGTGACAGCCTATGCGAAGGACCGCAAGATTGAATTAAAAAACGATACCGGTATTTTGCACTACCTCGTAAATTATAAGCTTGAGCCCAAGGGCAAAAAGACGCTCGTTATCTGCAACACGGAGGTTTCGTCAGACAGAAATTCATTTAGGCTGGCTGCACCGATGCTGAGGCTGCTTGCTCGCCGCGAAATCCAGACCGACCTACACTTACTGAGGCTAATTGTCGAAGAGAATCTTACGGCTTAACGTACGTTTTAGGCGGGTTCTTGGTTTCGAGTGGTTTGGTGAAAGTGGTAATTGGCTGCAGGCTGAACTGAATGTGCGAGGCATGAATACTGGTGCCTGTTTTATCGATAACTTTGAGAATTTCCAGGGTGTAGCCAGTGTTGACGATGTCAGATATTTGGCCAGGCTTGAGCTTGAATAATGCTTGTGTGATAGCCGGTGGGACATCGCGGTCATTAGCGGTTATTGTCTCGGCATAAGCGCCACCGGTAGGCTTTGTGGCGGCATCATCCGAGGCCTGAGTGGCAACTGCCGCAAAATCTGTCCCGCCCTGTAGTTGTTTGAGCGCAGCCTGGGCGCGAGCAGCTGAAGGCGTATCAAGCTTGGCGACCACCGCCTGCTGCAGCAATTGCTGGCGTAATTCACGCTTAAAGTCACCCTCGTTCCAGCCCCAGAACTCATTGAGCACTTCTTTGAACACACGATCGCTGTTACCGAGGCGATTTTCGCTGCGGACAAGCGCTAACTGGTTATCAACATCTTGGCCAGTGACTCCCACGCCGTTCTTAGCTGCCAACTGCTTGATAAAGGCGTCTTCGGTAACCTGAGCCATTGTTTGCTGCTTGAGGCGTTTTAGCTGCGTCTTGCCATCCTTCGATGAAAAGTCGGTCTGCTGCTGTGTTTCGTAATAATGCATGTTGCGGCGCAGTTCAAACAGATATGACTCGTAGCTGATCCAACTGTTGCCAGCTTTGGCGATCGGGAATGGCACAACCTGCGTTACAGCGTAAATAAAGCCCGAAGTGCTCTGGAATTTGTACAAACTCAACCCGCAGTAGGCAAAAAACGCCACCACAACCGTAACCAGCAGCGCCAATGAGATGCGCACCACGCGGTGCTTAGAGTGCTGCAGCGGGTAAATGTACTTACGAGCGCTCTTGAGGACCTCTTCACGGTGGTCTGAGATGGTATCGTTGGTGATGCGCGGCACGTTGCTGAGCGCATCAGTCATCCGCTCTTCGGTCGGTATGGCGCGCTTAAATGGCAATCTGACAGATCGCGCTGATAGGTCGGGCCTCTTGGGTTTCTTAAGCTTAGGTAGGTTTTTCATATGATTGTTTGGCAGATTGTCCGGAGCCGACTTGGGATGAACTTCCGGCGAAGCCCAGATCGCGCAAGATGGTAGCCAGTTTTTTCTGGATCTTATCCGGGTGGTGCACGTCTTTGATTACCAGATCTCCCACGTAGGTCTGCATCTTTATTGTACCAAATCCGAGCATGGTTTCCTGCAGACCGGCAATTTCGTAGTTAACCGACTGGATCTGGCTCAAGCCCAAATCGGCTACCGCCCGGTGGAACAACCCCTTCTGTTTGATCTGTAAAAAGCGCTGATCAGTAATAATATAGACGCTAAAATTCCAGCCGATCCAACTCGGCAACATAATCAGCGCACCTAGGATAAAACCAGCCGCTAGACCGCCAAAGAAGAAGCCAAAGCCCAGATCAGGCTTGATGGCGGCCGGGATAATGCCAAGCAGCGGCCCCAGCATACCGAAAACCAAACCTTTGCGCATAATGATCGGGTGGTGCTTGAACACAAACAGCACTTCTTCGTCGTCAAACTGATCTTCAAAATACTTGTGATGCCCTGTTTGGCTCGTTTGCTCTGTTTGTTCCGCTTGTGCTTCTGCCATAATTGCTATTATACCCGTTATAATCGGAAGTTACGATTGGTGTCCCCACCGCGACTCGAACGCAGATCGACTCCTTAGGAGAGAGTTGTTCTATCCATTGAACTATGGGGACATATCATCGTAGACGTGAACGTACTCAGATTTATCATAATCGAATAACTCTTTTGAGTCGAAGAAGTTAGAGACTTCGGCTTCACCGCTCTGCTTAGAATCCGAGGCGTGGACGATGTTGCGCCCGGTGTCCATGGCAAAGTCACCCCTGATAGATCCCGGTACCGCCTGGCGTGGATTGGTGGCGCCAACGATCAAACGAACGGCATCGACGCATTCCAATCCTTCAAAAGCCATCAGCACGACTGGTGAGCTCTTCATAAATTGTTCAAGCCCGCTATAGAATGACTTTTCGATGTGTTCAGCGTAATGTGTGCGCAGCATTGTTTCGTCAAGGCTGGACATTTTGAGACCAATTAGCTTGAGGCCTTTTTGTTCGAGGCGGGTAATAATTTGACCGACGAGGCCACGCTGGACGGCATCTGGTTTAGCGATTATGAGGGTTCGTTCCATTGGTGCTTCCTGTTTAGTTCTCCCTATTGTAACAGATACAGCCTTTGTCGGCTATCGCGCTATCGCGGCGCGGCTACCTGCTGTCGGGGTGATCTTTTCTATATTCGTCCAAAAAGCGTTGCAAGACTACGTCTTGGCCGGTTATTGGTGTTGCAAGCTTCTCGAGGTTGTCGGTTCTGCGCACATATTCGGTAAGTGCGGTACGCACAACATCGCTGCGCGTCATATAATCTGCCTTAGCGAGATCATCGGTGGTCTTGAGCAGTGCCGCCGGGATAGTCATCATAACGCGGATGCTGCCTTGCTGCTGTTGGCTGTGATCTCTTTCTTGGCTATCATCTTGGTTGTCTGTTTTAGGGGGCATGCATAAAGTATATCAATTACATGCATTTTATGCATACCCCCTCAAATGCTCGAGACAAAACCCTAACCAACCCCCCAATCAAAGATGGTGGCAAAACGCATATGCAGGCCCGTGGGTGGTACAATTGGCTTATGCTATTTGCGAAAGCCAAAACTGAATTTCTGGAATACATGGAGATCGAGCAGAACCGCTCTCAAAAAACCATTGCCAACTACGACCACTACCTGACTAGGCTGATTGATTTTGCTGGCGATATACAGATCAGCGACATCGATGCTGAGCTAGTCCGCAAGTGGCGCCTGTGGCTCAACCGCTTAGGCACCAACACGAGCGAGGAACTGGGGAAAACCACGCAAAACTACCACCTCATCGCTCTCAGGAGCTTCTTAAAATACTGTGCCAAGCGCGATATCCCCGCCCTCACCGCTGATAAAATCGAGCTGGCCCGCACCGTACGTAAACAAGTGACCTTTTTGAACGAAGATGAGCTCAAGCGCGTTTTTGACGAGCCGGATACCCGGTCGCTGGCCGGTCTGCGCGATCGGGCCATCCTTGAGCTACTATTTAGCTCGGGCCTGCGTGTGAGTGAGCTGGTGGGGTTGGATCGTGATCACATTAACCTCAAGCGCCGCGAATTCATGGTCCGTGGTAAAGGCCAAAAAGACCGCCCGATCTTTATAAGCGACGAAGCCGCTACTTGGGTCGAACGCTACCTAGAAAAGCGCGAAGATAACGTCAAACCGCTCTTCCTAAGATACAGCGGCACCAAAAAAGTCGACACCAGCGGCAATTTCCACCGTCTAACGGCCCGCAGCGTGCAGCGAATCGTGGCTCGCGCCGCTCTGTTGGCCGGCATCACCAAGCATGTCAGCCCGCACACATTAAGACACTCATTTGCCACCGATCTACTGATGAACGGCGCCGATATTCGCTCCGTCCAAGCCATGCTTGGCCACAGCAACATCGCCACCACCCAGATCTATACGCACGTCACCGACCCACACCTCAAGAGCGTGCACGAAAAGTTCCATCGCCACGCCGATGACTAGAGCTAGTCGGCGAGATTACCAGTATCGAGGTTACAAGATTTAAAGCCGCCCGGTGCTTCGTATGTAGTAAGCCCAGGACTTGGCTGGGTGCTAATGCGCTTGCAAGCACTGCCGACCTGTAAAGCGTAATCTGGCTCGAGGCCTGGCTGGAGTGAGTCTAACCCTACACGCACCTGGATACGCTTAAGTACATCTTTGGCTTTGCCGGTAACATCGATTATTGCTTGACCGTCGCTAAACTTGACCGGCGTACCGCCGCTCTTGCCAGTAACGCGAACATCCGAGGCATCATAGTAGTTTACAAAGTGCGCGGCATACGGCTGAGTGCCGGGGGCGGGGAGACCAGTGATAGTTACGCTGCAATTGTACTCCACATTGGGAGCATCGCTACAGTTACCGGCAACAATCTGCGCCTGATTGTCCAAATCTGTACTGGTTAAATAGGTTGCGTAGGACGCAGATCCTGCCTCAGCTGAAGGATATAGGTAGACATTGTAGGTCTTCATGATTAGATCGCTGCGACGGTAGGTATCAAGTGGCGTGAGGCTAAATTGAATAACTCCGGGGCTGTTTCCCCATTTACCAGGATCAACACCGACGGGAGCAAACTTACTAATAAGGGGCTTGAAGTCTTTTTTGCCGCTGTTGCTCTTCCACTGCACCGTCAAGCTGCTTAGGGCTGCGCTTGGGGTAAAACTGACATATTTGCCTTGCCCTGGCCCAACATTTTGAAAGAGCAGATCGTCTGGCTTTTGGTTTAAAAGTACGCAGCTATAGGAAACATTATTGGCGGAGGCACCGATTGTCTCGTTTTTTATGGTAGGTGGGGTCAGGCAGGTCGTCGGCGTGTTAGGTAACGTTGCTCCGCTCTTTATCATGCTAACCACATCGTTAATACCGGCTTCCGCCGCATAATATGCCTGATTAGCTAGTTGCTTGTCGAGCGCATTTGACTGCTCACGGCGGGCCAACTGTGCAAAACCAATCGTTATAAGTGACAGCACTACAATCATGATCAAGACAACAACTATCGAAGCAAACCCCCGTTCGTTATGTGTTGTTTTGATTGTGGCACGCATAGTCATATACAGTTTACCTTATTATAGCCGCTTTGTGATTACGCTTACCGAATAGGCAGTAGCACAAAATTGTTGGCCAATATCTCCATTACATTGGACTCTTGTGCCGTCTGCTGCATCCTGCCTTGTGCCATCCGATGAACCACGCGGGTTCGTCAACAGGTCATCATCACCATAAGCTACGCCAATATTTACGATATATGGCGAATCACCCGCAATACTAAACGCCGTAAGCCGCGCATTTGGAGTTATCAACTCATCGCCAGGCTGGGTAAAGTCAGAGGCTCGGCAAGTTCCGCTAAGTAATGTGTCCCGCCAGAGTACATGCTGGACAATGCCACCAAGCTTACTACCCAAAACGAACGTATAGCGTGTCTTACCGACGCAGTAAGCCTTAACCTGTGTCGGATCAGTGTTATCGGCTACAGCCATGTTGGTCAGTTGCAGACGCTGCGTAATGCCCTCACTGATCGAACGCACGTTATCTTGAACACGCACTTGGTTTATACCCTTATAATACAGTCTGCCGATGCTGGTCATCATGATTGTTGCCATCACTAATATGACCGATAGAATTGAGGTAGCAATCATCAGTTCGATAATGGTGAAACCTTGTTGATTAGTACTTTTTTGGCGCTTGATCATTTCTGGTGAACCCTGTAAGTCATAGTTGAACTATCTTTGCCCTCACCTGCAACATTATCCCAGGTAGCTTTAAGTATGAACGTGTCTTTAGACGTATCCGGTGTGCCGCCATCAGGCAAAGCATCAGGAAAGCCGTTTTGATAATAGGCAATCACGATATCATAAATGCCGTTCTTACAGGGATCACCAGCTACACCTGGCGTTGCGGTGGCGACGGCAAGCGTCGCAGGAGCTGGTGGCGTATGAGTCGTCAAGATGACACAAAATCTGTTGGGGCGACTCAGGTCGAATATATTTTGATCGGCAGGCTTATCTGCAGTACTGGTCGGAGCCATGCTGCGCAATAACTCAACCTGTGATTGTAGCAGTGCTGTCGCCTGGGAATTCTCTTGTGCAGCGCGCGTAGCCATCAGGCTCTTGTTGGCCGTAGCGTAGGAGATACTGATAGCCGTGCCGAGGACCGCCAGCACGATCATAACCTCAACGATGGTATCGCCGCGCTGATCACCTCGATGACGATGGAATATGTTTCTCATGAGCAAAGCCCTCCCGTGTCCAGAGGATCACCATAGAACTTAGTCGTGGCACTACTTAGCGTGACGGTTACCACGGCCCAGCGCGTATCATCAGATAGGCATATCGTAGCCTCTCTACCGAAGGACAAAGACGGCGTGTTACTAGTAATTACCCCGGTCGTGTAAACCATTCTAATTGACTGGCTACCAGACTCATAGTTTGCGTCTGAAGCCACCGTAGCCGTGCCCAACCCTTGCACAAAGCCAAACCCACTCGCAGACCTGCCGTCGACTTTTACGGCTTTAACGTCGAGCTGTTGCGGTACAGTTTGCTGCAGCGTAAGGTCAAACGTGCCGTCATTGCTCTTTATAATCGTAGGCGTAACGTCAGCTAGATTAATTGCTGGCTTATCGCCAGTTTTTAAACGATTACCTGTTAAAGAAAACACTTCATACTTAGTAGGTTCGCCATCTTTAAAGTGGATGAGCTTGCCCAGGAACACACAGCCGAAGTTTTTGCCTGACCGAGCAGACTGATTGGCATCATTTGCCTTAATCTGAGGGGGGCTGCCATCACTTGAAGATACGCAAGTGAAGGCTTGATCACTGTAGTGGCCGGAGTTGACTTGACCAATAACGTCAGTGACTCGTGAGGCCATCTCGTTTGACCCCGAGTTAAAGCTGGTTTTGGCCTGCTTGCCGGATATAAAGTTGCCAGCAATCACAAACATAAGACCAGAGACAGCCAAGACAATCATGACCTCAATAATTGTGTAACCAAGCGGTCGTTTTCCACCGTTCATATTGGTTTCAGTATAGCACAAGCGCTATCAGGAATACTCTAGTAACCGCCCATTAGGAGCGAGGTTTGATACCAATCGAGAATGTCAGCGCCGAACAGCTTCACGACAATCACCGCGATTATCAAAAACGGCCCAAACGGGATGACAGCCGAGCGCTTTAATCGACCAGTCAGCAGCAACGGTAACGATATAATCGAGCCGCCAAGTGCTGCCAAGAAGATAAATAACAGGCTGCGCGAAGGTGTGCCGACCACTAAACCGAGCAGCCAACCCAGCTTGACGTCGCCGCCGCCTATCCATTTCCCTTGCGAAACCTGGAATAGGGCATAGAAGATACCACCGCCTACAGCCACCGCCAGAACAGTCTGGAGGACGGCTTGGCCCGGATGAACGGCGCTAGCGGCCTCTACGCACGCCAAAAGCCCCGCTATAAAGCTTAAGGGGTATACAATTCGGTTTGGTAGCAAGAACCACTTCAGGTCGTAGACAATCAGGGCCATAAAGCCGAC
>JAQBRQ010000011.1 GCA_028286385.1 Candidatus Saccharimonadota bacterium | reverse complement strand
CAACAGCCCAATGATTGGGTCAGCAATAGGCAAGCCAACCCCTATCAAGATAGCGCTTAAAACAACCCCTGCACTTACGATACCGTCTGTTCTGGCATGGTTACCGTCTGCTATGAGGGCAGGGCTATCAAGTCTGCGCCCTGCTCGCCATCTAATTACCGCGGCTAGTTCATTGCCGATGATTCCAATTACACCTGCTACAAAGAGTGCAACTAGATGTGTTGGAGTATGGGGATGAATGAACTTATCTATTACTTGATAGAGTGCGATTAAAGCACTTAAAAATATGACGCCCACTATGCTGTAGCCGGCCCATCGCTCACCCTTCTTACTCCGCAGCCAAAAGGCCAGGCCGAGTGGTATGGCTGTCAGTGAATCGCCGGCATTATGGATTACGTCAGTCAGCAGGGCAATACTGCCACTAAACCCGAAGATGATTAGCTGCAGCATCGAAGCCACAAATAAGATTGCAAAACTTATACTTACCGCCCTGACTCCCTCTTTAGAGCGAACAATTGATGGATCTACTAGGCCATGTGTATGCTCATGTCCGTCTTCGTGGTGGTGATGATGATGATCGTTTTCGTGATCATGATTGTGATGTGAGTGTTCAACTGCCATACGCTTAGTATAACGGAACTATCCATAAGCTTAGGATTGAGACCCAATCATCAGACGCGCCTTTCCGTATTCACGCCAGATAAGCCACAGAATAAACACATCAAACACGGTAAGCAATATCATCCCAATCGAAGCTTGAACAATAATGCTATATACCTGATAAATCATGAGCAGTCCCAGTGTTATTAGTGCAAACGGATACGCCCAGAGCTTATTTTTTAATATCCCGAAGACGGCAATAAGTTTAACGAGTGCGTGTAGCCAGAGGTAAGCTATGGCGAATGTTTTACTGCCGGTATTAAGGTGCTGTGCGGAGTGCAATAAAGCATTGGCAAGTTTATCGTGCGGGTCTTCTAATATTTCCCTTTGAGTGATAAATGCTAAGAATTTATGTATTGATGACGGGTCTACAAAAAGCAATAACAAACCACCCAGAAATTCAAGTACACCGGTAGCACCTTTAATGATAATGCCGCCCTCAAAGATTTTGTCTAGCAGGCTTGTTGGGTGATACCAACTCATTGGCTAATCTTATATCTCTCTATAATTTTAGGCGTGACGTAGTGAGCTACAGCGCCGCCAGTTAAAGCAAAGGCAAGACTCCCAAGTATATCTATTGGCCTGTGGATATGACCGATAACTCGAGAGAGCCCAATCAGCAGGGCCATACTCATCAAGACTAGACCAAGCTTTTTGGAAACAGAATAAATCGTCACAGCGACAAATGCCGTAAGCACCGTATGGTCAGACGGGAACCCGTTATCTGCCCCATGCGCATATAAAGGCGTGACATGGTCAGCTACGAAAGGCCGGGTGTCATAAAATAATGCTGCACCTATTTTTGTTAGAGCATAGGCTACCAACGCAGTTACGACGCCAAACACAGCTACTCGTATCTTCAGTTTCTTCGGTAAAGTTAGCCAATACGCCAAGGCGACTAACCCGACTACTACAAATAAATATTTCGCGATGAGTGTAAGTATTACGTTCATTCTTAGCTAACTACGACGAACCTTTTGGCTCGAGTCCGATTCAAGCGGCTCAGCGTCAATCCGAGTTCTTGAGAGGTAGGTTACGACCACTAAAATGGCACTTAAGAAAATTATGCTAGTTACTGTAGTGCCGAGACCCAAACCACCATCACCACGTGATTGCGAAAGGTAATCGCCTATCGATGCTCCAAGCGGCCTAGTGAGAATATATGCAATCCAAAATGCAACTATTGCATTGAGTTTGAGTCGATAGTGGGCAAATGTAACTAAGCCGATGATTAAGCCGAAGAGAATTGCCGACTTCCAATAACCGACAGCGAGTCTCTCTGCCGTCAGGTCGCCCGCGGCCGTACCAAGCGCAAAGGTAAACAGAATTGTAAGCCAGTAAAATGCCTCCCGCTTGAGCGTATGAATAGAATGTATGGAAAGTGTCTTTTCGCTTCGGTACCATGTTGCAAAAATAGCTGCTAGCAATACCGAAAATATGATTGTTGTTGTAACCAGAGAAACGCCAAAGTTATCCGTTAAATTGTCAGTAATGAGCGTGCCGACCACGCTTATCAAGACGACTGCGAGCCAATAGACGCTAGGTACATACTTTTTGGCTTTGAACTGAAAAAACAATACAACCGCCAATAGGCTGGTCATGATATAGGTCGTGTTTGTTAACCCAACGTTTAAGTTAGTATTAAGAAAATCAGCAGCGGTTTCGCCAACAGTCGTACATAAAATCTTAATTATCCAGAAGTAGAGTGTGATCTCTGGTACCTTACTAAAGAGCTGTAAGACTTTATGGGTTTTGGTTTGTGGAGCTTTATTGGCCATCAATTAAGTATACCAGGAGCACACAACGGGCTGGCAGGGTTCGAACCTATTTGTGGGCGCGCTGGTGCGCGCTATTTGACGGCTGACTCATCATCTTAAGCACGCCCCTGCCACCCGTTTTAAAGAAGCGAGTTACGACTAAAGCCGCGATAATCAGGAAAACAATGTTTAGAACTGTGGTGTAATTCCAAGAAACGGAAGCCTCAAGTACAGTCGCGCTTCGTTGATCTGGAATGAAGTTTAGCAGCTGCGCGATACCCTCGATTATATATCCTGCGATAACCATAGCGACGTACATGACACCTGTTAGCCTCAATGCCATGCGCCAGCCATAGTATTTGCGATAGATGTTGATGATTGGCAAGATAATGAGATCGGCGAATATAAAGCTGATGACGCCGCCAAACGATATACCACCATTCCATAGCACGGCTGCCAAGGGAACATTCCCGATTGAGCATACAAAACTCAGCATTGCTACAATCGGCCCAATGATTGGCCCCCAGATTACGGAAAGCAACGGATGACTTGTCAGAAATAGCCCTTTCCAGAACGAGTCAGGTATCCAGGCTGCGGCAGCGCCTGCAAGCAATAGTCCAATCAATATATCCTTATAGACCGCTTGCCAATCCATCACAAAGTAATGTGAGGTGGCTGTCTTACCCTTGCTAGATAGTAATCGACTCAGCAAAGTTCCATTTTCTGTGACGGACATATCCATTTGGGCATGTGCTTCCATTTTTCCTTGCACACCTCTTTCGGCAATTATGCGGGCTTGCTCAATTAACTTAGGACTAATAAACAAGCGTGCAAGTATTGCGAATAGGATTATCATAATTGGCCCACCGACAAACTCGGCCAACGTAAATTGCCAGCCCAGCAACAGCGCCATTATTATGCCAAGTTCAATTACTAAGTTTGTAGAAGCTATCTCAAAAGCAATCGCAGATGCAAAGTTAGCACCCTTCGTAAAAATGGAACGGGCCAGAGCCACGGCGACATACGAGCAGGACGATGAGGCCGCACCGAGTCCTGTAGCTATAAGCAGTGATTTTGGACTGTCATCAGGCAGTAGCCGGGTCATTTGTTTCTTAGATACTACTGCCTGTATTGCTCCGGACAGCAGAAAGCCCAGTATCAGCGCCCATAATATTTCCCACCCCATTGCAAAGGCCATGGATAGTGCGTGCCAGATACTCATCTAGCTCACACTCTTATGGTTTGATTAAAACTTTGATTTCTCTTCGCTCGTCCATGTCTTTGTAGCCTTCAGCAATGTCAGAAAGCGGTATGGTTTTGGTGAATATCGCCGATACATCAAGCTTGCCGCTTAGTACATCTGGCATTAGTTCCGGAATGTAATGGCGAGCAGATGCACCGCTACCTTTGACGCCAACATCTGAAGAGAATAGCTTGGAAACAGGTATATCCGGTACACCATGGGGCACGCCGACAAAACCGATGTTGCCGCCAATCCTTACTGCGCCAAACGCCAAATCCCAGGCATCGGCCATGCCGACGCACTCAAGTGCACAATCTACGCCCAGGTCGTCAGTTGCCGCTTTTATTTGCTTAATAGCTTCTTGCCCACGCACGGCAATAATATCCGTTGCCCCAAATTGCTTACCAAGAGATGCACGGTCTTCATGGGTGCTCACTAGAAAAATTCTTGATGCACCCAGCCGCTTACTAGCAGCAACCGCACAAAGTCCAACAGCACCATCGCCAATAACCGCGACCGTCGACCCTTCGCCAACATGTGCGTCAACGGCTGCGTGGTGGCCCGTAGATAGCACGTCGGTAAGCGGCAAAAGCGCACGTATCATGTGCTCGTCCAGATTTTTTTCGGGGACAACGACAAGCGTGCCATCAGCAAGAGGAACACGTACTTTCTCTCCCTGACCTGCGTCATAGCCACCTGTGCCCCAAAACCTGCCGTTCCGGCAAAAACGTGTTTCTCCAACCCTACATTCTTGGCAGATACCATCAGAAATAGAGAACGGTGCAATTACCAAATCGCCGATTTTAAGATTTTTTACCTCGTCTCCAACGGCTTCCACAATTCCCATGAATTCGTGGCCAATGCGGCTACCTTCATCTTTTGGCGATAGACCACGGTAAAACCACAAATCCGAGCCACAAATGCAACTATGGGTTATCTTTACGATTACTTCGTCTGGATTTTGAATAACTGGGTCTGGCACTTCTTGTACCTCAATTTTGCCTTTACCCTGAAATATTGCTGCTTTCATGTCATCTGCTCCTTAGGATAATGCTTTAAATGCATAATAACCTGGGGGCTGGGTCCGCATCTGTAATTTATTTCAGAGAAAAAGAAAAAGACCTCTGCTATAGAGGCCGCTGTGCTAATGGTTGCTGCGGTGCAGTCGAGTTGGAGCCTATTGTCAGGTGAGCTTTACAGATGGCGGCAGCTATCTGACGTAACTTAAAGTTTTATTTGGGTTGCCCATATAGGACTCGAACCTCATTACGAAGATTGCATAATACTATCTACCCGATCAGCCTCAACTAAAAGATTGTGAAGGTTTAGAACTTCAGGTCCAGCAATATAGTAACCAATGCCTACAGACATGCCCGAAGACCAAGGATTTGCGTTAGGATACTTTTGCTTAAACCATCTCACGTTGGTTTGTGCCTCAGGTATTTGAAGTTCACTATTCTCAAAGTATCGCCGTGTTTGCTCCCAATGCTCCCTCATGTCTCTTAAGCACTCGATAGTTTGCTGTAAGTCTGTATCAAGCACGGCCTTGATGGCCTTCCTCTTATCACGAGGTATTGCTGTACGGGATATCGCCTTATACCACTGCTTTGCGTTAAGTAGGATGTTCTCTAGTTCACGATCAGTTTCGGAGTTAAGTCGCTTTTGGTCCAGGTTATATTCGCCATTAACTGGCAAATTTTGTATTTGATTACTGGTCAGCTTGATATAGTCCCAAATACTTTTTCTCAAAATCCACGTCCGATGTTCTACATCAGCAAGGGCAGTTCTTACATCTAGTTCCGAAATAGTCCTACTCATTGCTGCTATTACTAAAGTTCCTAAGATTATTCAAAACCACCACCTAATAATTCGATTCCGTACTTTTCCTGCACATTACGCCGAAATTCACCAATAGTACTGCCGTCAACTAGAAATGGTTCATCTTGCTCAAGTGGCATGTATAAAGCTCCTCGATGAGCCTGAGCTATATAAACACCCACAGCAGCTATGCCTCTTTCGACAGGAACTGTCAGATTAATAATTAGCGAATCAGTATTTGTATCCGTACTGAATTGAATAGGCGAATTATTTGTAATTGGAGTTGCAGGAGGACCTTGGGCAGAAAAAGCCACGCCTAGCTGAATTTCTCCATTCGTACCATGAGCTGTGAGAGGAAACTCACCTACATTTTTAATTGAACCATCTTCAATCACAGCTTGTAAGCCATTTATTATTTTTGCAGCTTTTGCGATCGGATTCTCGTCTTGTGAAAATCCATCATTATCAAGCTCACGCTTAAGCAATTCAAAAGCGGCCTCATCACCAATCCACTCAAGCCCGTTATTTGTACTAGTAACCATGCCCTCTTGGACCTTGCGAATTGTTAATTCTTCAGCATCAATCACTAAAAAGTCACACTCACTTAGACTGTTACGTTGCATCAATGCACTAATTAATAAGGATGGCATTGCCGCAGCGCCACAACCAGAAGCTTTTACTTCTCCTATCGCCTCTAGAGCAATCGAAACCGTACCAGCATAGCAAATTGCCACACTTGGACTAACTGGAATAATTTTTAGCACGCCATTGAAGTAGTTGGGCGAGTGCGCAGCCTGACCAAGAGGCAGAATATCTGACTTTATAATCCTCAGGTCTCCGCAAATCTGTACCCGTCCTCGATCGGCTAATGCAACGACTAAACTCATGGTTTAATCATATCACTTCACCTCTGTTATTAAACCGAGGTGCGTTTTGGAACCTAATAAATCGTCATATTTATTGATCACGAGCACACAAAAAGACTTCCGAGGAAGCCTTGAGTATCACTTGGTTGAGTACGTGCAATCGAATTGGAACCTGATCAGCAAAGAGTTACTACGTTGGTCCAATGCGTATGGCAAGCTTCAATATAGCTAGTTAATGTAGCACACCCGTATGATTAAGTCTTAAAAATATGACAGCTACCTCTGTCTTGAAAGGACTGATTATTGTACAATAAACACAAGCATGATCTATCCTAAGATACACATTCGTTTCCTCCCGTTGAATAGGGAAGGCTTCAGCATCGTAGAATTGGTTATAGCTTGCGTCATATTGCCAATTGTTGTTATGGGTGTATCGAACGCCTATAACTCAATCCGTCATAGCTATACGATAGCTCGTCAGCTAAATGAAATGTATAGCGTACTTAGCGCCTGCCCTGAACTAGACCGAGCCTTGGAATTCAGTTCATTGAGTAACAGCACGAACTGTTACCCCAACAATACTTTCGCAGCTGAAAATGGTGGCTCTGGCACTATTACCTATCAGCCGACACTTGTAGTCACCGACACTTCTAGTCTTCCATCCGGTGATCCGCTGAAAACCATTCCCGACTCGAAAGTAGTATCTATTAGTGTTAGCTATCCTGCGCCTAACGGTAGTCGTCCAGCCCTGCAGCTTAGAATGTTGATTACGCGTAATGGTATTGGGCAGCAATGAGGCTTAGCGCAAGCATAAAGTTACTTCACACGGACACTCGAGGAGTTACTATTGTCGAGCTGTTAGTTGTTATGATTGTCAGCTCGTTAATAATGGGTGTTGTAACTTCGTTTGGACTCGATTATTGGGCTTCTAGCGCTACGCTAGAAGCTGATCAGGAAACGCTGGTTTCCCGCCTTAATAGTGGTGACTACTTACGCAACGCGTTTAACTCAACGTCAGGCTTGATTACTCAGAATGATATAGCAGACTTACATACAGGTAGCCCTGACTCAGCAAAAACCAATGGTCAATATTGGCTGCCAATTCACGCTGTACCTAGTACGATTCAAATAGGCGCAAAGGGAACGATAACACCTATCATTTATTTCAACCGGCCTAGCATTGATACGTCAAAAAACTTTATTATGAATGGGACGCAACCGTACGAAGATGATGTCATACTATACATGAACGGTACGACCAAGCAGCTTTTGGCGAGAACTATTGCCAACAGTTCAGCTGCAAACAATCGCGCTAAAACTAGCTGCCCAGCTGCCCTTGCCACTACGAATTGTCCGGCAGACATCGTAATAGCTGAGGACGTATCAGGGGCCGTAACTCGTTACTTTTCTCGGTCAGGCAATACCATAGACTACACCTCAATCGTCGATCCTTCTACTGGCGCTTTTATTGGGCCCGACTTTCCGTCAGTTGAAGTAATTGAGCTTAAAGTAAATCTATTTCGTAAAGGAAAGTTATCTAGGAGCGCAGACAGCAGTAACCAGACTGTGGTCAGGGTTGCGTTAAGGAATTAATATGAACCATAATCATAAGATAACCTGTGACCCGCAACGAGCTAACACCCAGAGTGGAATGATACTGGTGTCAATAATGAGCATTATGATATTTTTAAGTATTATTTTTGTCGGTATGTTTAGCTTGGCTGCTGCTAACTTAAATCGTGCCAAAGGGCGGATTTACTCACTGCAGGCACAATATGCAGCTGAATCCGGTGCCGACGAAGCAATCGCTAGATTTAACGGTGGCAATGATACGTATACCGGCACAACTAGTGAAATACAGGTCCTCAGTGCTAGTACTTACAGGGCTACGTATACTGTTGCTGTAACGGCAGGTGCAGATAGTAAAGAAAAAGTTTTGACAGCCGTCGGTCGCGTCTATAGCCCCAAAAACGCTACTACCTCGAACTACAAACGGACTATTCGCGTCATCGCCCAGCGCAGTTCAAGTTCGGTAACTTCATCTGTCGTTAGTCGTAATATACTGGCGCTTGATACGAGCGTAAAAACTTTTTATGCTAAAGATATCTACGTAAACGGCTACATTACTATAGCTAAAAATTCAACTGACTTAATAGCGGAAAACATTATCTCCGCAGGAAAAAATACAGGTTCTACAAACTGTTCGATTAGCGGTATTGGAAACCTAGTAAAGCCCAGCGCATTCACCACCGCTGGTCAAACCAAAACCAATATCACAACTGCTTACAATAACTGTATCTCTCCCCCAGGTAATAGCAGCAATGCTAATTTTAGTGTTAATGCAAATATGGGAACGATTGGGAAATTGCAGTCAACATACATTCCTTGGAGCCAATACATGGACAGTAGCTATGGGTCTGCAACTAACGGATGCAGCGACTGGTCTAGCGGATCTTCCACACAAAATATCCCAAAGACAAATGGCAGCAAACTAACGCACTACCCTGATAGCGGGGCTAATGTTAGCTCCGCTTGTGGTACGAGCGGCGACCTTAACCTTGGGTCGACCCGATACAACCTAAACGCCAACGCCCACATACGAGCAAGCCTGTGTGCGGCGTCGGCTTGCAGCCCAACTTTCTACAACCCAGATAGCACCATTAAATATCTATTTGTTGAGGGCACCGTTAACTTTAACTCAGTACAAACAGTTGCCGGAAGTGGTCCGATCGTATTAGTTGTGTACGGAGCAGACCCGGCATCCAAAAATAGTATTTGCCCATATGGAGGGGCTGCCTACTTGGGCGGAGGTGGGACTACTTCTGCCCCCGCCCTTTACATGCTAGCCACTAACGGGGTCTGCCTTGATAAGACTAAATTTTCGACAGATCCAGCTCTGGGCGGAATAAGTGGGAAGAATATATACATTGCCACTAACAGTGGCTCGCCGCACGATTTGAAGATGGATACATCTTTCCCAGTAAATCAGATTCCGATTGATTTGACTTGGCGAGCAGTACGTTATTTACGCTTATAACCACAGGCCTCGAACCTTCAGTCTTCACTCGAATATTTCATGATTAGTTGTGCTAGCCCATCATTATCCACCGAATCAATAATTTCATCTGCAAGAGACTTTAGTTTGTCAGTGCCATTACCCATTGCCACCTTATAGCCGACTCCTGCAAATAAATGCACATCATTATCTGCATCGCCAACTCCTACAACCTCATCTTTGTTAAGTCCTAAGATCTTAAGCAGTTCACTCACGGCATGCTCTTTAGTAGCTGTTTTATGAGTAACGTGAATGTCTATGGCTTCGTGAGTCCATGAGGTTACTCCAGCCGCAGTTATATTTGGAATCTTGTCTAGTTCTTTAAAGATAGCTTCTGCATCTGCCGTAGCACACCCCATGATATACAGAACGTTTACATTGCCTTCGATGGCATCAAGATCAGATGCTGCACTGCCCTTCATAATCTCATTTCTGAAAATCCCATAGTGATAGGGCTTACAAATTGTCAAAATCTTCGCGACGTCAGCAGCATCAATGTTTACTTGCCACAAAATTTCATCAGTCAATGGATTAATTACCTGGGTACCCGCAGAGATGACACAGGGGTCTTTTAGTTTCAACGCTGAAAGGATAGCTTTAGCATTAGTAATTGGACGACCAGTTGCTGCGCAGAGCTTTAGAGAACCCTGTGCCTTAGCGATTGCATCAATAAGTTGCTGCGAAGGCATACCATTGGGCTTATTTGGTATGGCTGTGTTATCTAGGTCAAAAATAATTGCCTTGTACTTCATTGGCTAATCATATCACTTCTACCTCTGTAATTACACCGAGGTGATTTTTGGAACCTTATCTGTTCGGAGTTGGTGCGCTGGCTGAATATATCCAGAGGCGCCTCTTTTGCTAGCTACTCTACCGATCGACACTAGAACCTAATTGTTGAGCTTGAAGGACTGCAAAACAGGCGTAGCTTCTTTAACTTCTTTTGTACTAAAGAATTTATCGCTGTCATTGTATTTGTCATCCGTGCCTTCAACCTTAATAGTCACAGAACCTTTACCCGTAGTGATCTGGGAGGCTAAGAATATGGCACCAGTAATTGAATCATGGGCCTTGGGAGCATAGTCTCCATTCTCAATATCTATGTAGTACATGGTCTTGCCGCCATCACTTGTCGGTTCGGTGTATGTGCCGTGGTAAAAATACACGGGGTTCGAAGAGGTACTCGTGCTGAGCTTTTCGGCTGAAAGAATTGTCTTAGTTGCACATGTCCGCGTTGTACGAGTATTTGTCTGGTCGTCAAAGCAATCACCTCCCTTACCTCCTCCAGTGGGAGAAAAGTGTACTTTTGTGCCGTATGGTGATGCCACATACACATCGCCATCCATAATGCCCCTACCGGTATCAGTAAGATCTTCCGTCAACTTCCAAGTTTTTGGGTACTGAAAACTATAGCCAAATTCGTCATTAGAATATGTTTCCGACAAATTTACTGCAGCTGGGCTAGTTTGCTTGGCGGAAGCGGTTTGAGTGCCTGCTTCGGATAGGATCTTGCTAGTTTTTGAGTTTGTACTATAAACATACCATCCAACAACACCAATTAGAGCTAAAATTACAAGCACAAGTATAGTTTCAACAGCACTAAAGCCGCTTTGATTGTTTCGGAGTTTGCTCATCTTAAGGTATCCCTTATATTACTGATTTTGCTTTAAGAATAAGCGTTATGGGCATTATCCGCAATAGACTCCTAGGACTCGAACCTATGTTACAGAGGTGGCAAATAAAAAAAGAGACTCACAGTGTCGTGAGTCTCAATCTGTAATCTAAAAATGGTTGCGGGACCAGGTCAGCGCTTCCCTCTGTTCGGCAAGCCTCACGAGCGTCGCTTCTCCGTTCGCTTCGCTCAATCAGCAAACTTGATCGAGCGGGTTATCGCCTCGTAGATCGGGACATTGTCTTTCTCTGCTTCGTCATTGAAATAGCTGAACTGCACAACCTTACCCTTACTGACAACAAATATTGTGTAGACGGTTGGCGAGCCAGTTGGCGATTTATGATTTACGGTCTGAGTATCATAGCCGTTGGTCTTTGAGCTCTTCGAATTTACAACATCTGACTCTTTGTTAGCAAAGAAGTCTTTGGCATATTGTTCGGCTGTTGCTGTAGTTGTGTCTGTGTCCAACATGAGTATTGAGGCGTTGCTGTTCGCTTGGTAATTTGCTTTTGAGACAAACTCATTGCTACCGAATTCTCCTTGGCCATCTGCGCTCTTAGATCCTTTTGCTGCAAATTGCCAGTCTGCTGGGTACTTGAGAGTAAACCCACTCGGATCGGTGTATGTTTCAGATAACTTTACAGCCGACTCAGCATCGGTCTTTTTTGTCGGCGTACTCGTCTGGCTTGATTTAGATGCCTGATCCAGAGTTGCATCTGATTTATTCTTTGAATTGTATACATACCATCCAACAAAGCCAATTAGTCCTACGATAACCAAAATTAATACTGTCTCTACAGCGCTGAAACCATCTTGATTCTTCTTCATATTCATCCTTGATTATGTGTTAAGCATAAGTATTACAGAAAGATTAATAAATAAAAAGACCTGGCAGGACTGGAACTCATGCATCAGGGGTTAATTAAAAACGGCTCCAAATTCTGGAACCGTTTCGTATCTGACAGCTTAACTTGGTTGCGGGACCAGGACTCGAACCTGGGACCTCGTGGTTATGAGCCACGCGAGCTGCCGCTGCTCCATCCCGCGTCGAATGTTTTTAGCTTATTTATCATACCAAACAGAGGTGATATTGTCAATTGTTGCTCTGGCGGTGTAGGAAGAAATTCACCCACGACTCAATATTTCGCTGGTAAGCCGGTTGTTTGACGACCACCGTTGCCTGCTTGTCGGTTTCGGGAAGTTGCGCGGCGTAGGTCAGCGCCACACTCTCTGGCACGATGATCTCCTTTTCGCCCGGAGCCGCCAGACCAAAGTTGCGCCGAGCCGATAACTCCAAGTACTGATTACTCTTGTAATATTCATTCTTGAGCGCCAGGTTATTGTTCTCCAGTTTTTTAACGCTATTCTGCTGATTGAGCTTGGATATCTGTTTTTGAAGGCCGTAGTTGGTCTGAATTGTCTTAATGCCGCTCCAGCTGATCATGAGCACGATCACCACAAAGAGCACCTGCCCGGCGAATCGAATATCGCCCAGCCGCTGCACGTACGACAGCGCCATTTTCTTGTGATGACTTTTTATTTGCATAGCTAACACTTCGCATTATATAACTTCTCTCACGAATCTGGTATACTCTCATCTGTTAGCTATCTATATACTAGACAGCTTTCGGGGGCGTAGCTCAGTGGTTAGAGCAGTCGGCTCATAACTGATTGGTCGTTGGTTCAAGTCCAACCGCCCCCACCAAACTTGTCCATTATTTGACACTTTATTTGGATCGTCGCATACTTCCGATTGTACAACCATATAGGAGGCTCTCCATGGAAGCAGTAAATGAGAGTGGTGATAATCAAGATCAGGAAGCAGCCAGAGAAACAGCTGACGAAATTCGGAGTCGTTTGTTGATAGCAGGAACATTAAGAGAGGGCTTGAAGGAGGGTTTCCTTCTGTCTGGCACAGTATTTGTAGATGCTGCCGGAGGCGACACAATATTTGCCGGAGCTAAAGACACACCTGACTGGCGAGAAGCAGACCAACGCGTTAGTAAGCAGCAAGAACAAGTAGCGCTTCGAAACCCTCAGGCTAATCGTTTCTACCTAGAGGGACGCGGATACAATGTCGATGAACTCCCACAAAACCCGCCCCGTGGGTAGTCTAGGAGTAGTTCAAAAGACGTGGCTTCTGATCCACCATTTATTGACACATTGACATTTTTGTAGTATACTTATTGAGATATGGCATTATTACACCCCTACGAGCAATTTACTTCTCAAGCTGGCCCGACAGTTTTAATACGAGAGGATCTCCTTGAACACTACGGCGTTCCGGAAATTAATCACGACGGCCTAGAGAAGCTTTTCACAGATGAGCTTATGCTTCCAGCTCAAGATATGACTCTTAAGTTCTACAATGGGACGGCGCTCGGTCATGCTGACAAACCATTTGACTTCTGGCGAAATGGCTTTCGCACACCTTATTCTAATACGCTTCGCATCCCTGCGGCCTGTACTGGCCCCCATCAAACTCCTATGGCTGGCGTTATTGCCGTTGGGTTAGTAGCAGGTGCTCAGAAAAATCGAGCCCTGCCGCTACGCTTACTCGCAACCGAGACCACGCTTGGCTCGTCTGCTATTTTAGCGACTGGGCTAGAGGTCAATTCACCTGTTCTGGCAGCGATAGGTACGCTTGGGATAGGTGTTGTAGGTATTGCCAAAGCTTCATCTTCAGACCCTACCAAATACAGTGAACTGGGCAAAATTAGGGATCTTCGCGAAACCCACGACAAAGATATTGTATTTCCCAAACAGAGCTACGTACATTACCTAGACAAAGCCACTTAGGCTTTTTCGTCTTAAACCCATTAGTCGAAGGTTAAAGCTCAACCTTTCGGTTAACGTATTTCTACGACCTCGAGCGAGCTGCTGAGGCTGTCGTGCAATTCATCGCTATCTTCATAACCGTGCCTGTTGACTGCATGGGTTGTGGCCGCCGAAACTACGTCTTCACGCTGGTCTTCTGGCGCCATGATTACCACCTGGCAACTGCTTTCACTCGGCATGGAGCCACAGTTAATCGCTAGCCACGTACCTGGGTTTAAATTTAATTCCTCCAAAGCCATTGTTAAGCCTCCTCCCTTTCATGTTCAATTCTGGCTAAGGCAGCAGGGTCTTACAATGAACTTTCTCACGAGCAGCCTCTGCTGGGCAGTGGCTAGTTGTTGACGTCGCGACGTACGAACAAAACCCAGGAGATAATGAGACCAACTCCGACGTAAATGGATGCGACGGCAGCCGCGTGAGTGTACGACAGTTTGCCCTTTTCGAGTACGTTGCTTAGAGCGGCAAACGGCAAATAGATGTGGTTTGATTTGAGCACCAGACCGAGCAACGGTTCGAGAGTGGTTGGTATTAAGAATATCGAAATTGCGGCACCAAGTTGCGCCCGAATAATCACCGCCAATATGAAACCAAAGATCGAGAAGCACCAGCCAGCAAATACTATCCGCCACAGGATGTCGCCGTATGGAATGACCTGAGGGACCATGCTGTGGCCGCTCAACTGAACGCCCAACGTCACCAACACTGGCGACAAAGCGCCAAACAGCAAGCTAAGTACTACGGCTAGAACGCCGATAACTAAGAACTTGGCAAGGAACACATAACTGCGGCGTTTAGCCGAAGTGAGCGTGTACAAAATGGTGTTGTAACGGTACTCGTGAGTAACCAGTAGTACGCCAATCAAGGCAATAATAACAGATAGAGCGCTCACGGCCGTTGTGACTTCACCGGCTAGCATGAGCGGGTCACGCAGAGCGGCTGCATCGGCTTTATAGCCAGTCGCGTAGAACGCAAACAGCATCTCAATCGCTAAACAGGCTGCCAAAATTACATACGTTGAACGGACGGTTACCAGCTTGCGGAACTCGGCTTTGATGGCGGGAATCATGGTTTGACTCCTTGTCTTGTGTGGTATTCTTGGCTGTCGGCCGTCAGCTCCAAGAAGGCTTCTTCGAGCGATGCCGAATGATTAGTAAGTTCAAGTACCGCTGTGCCGGCTGCAAACGCCAGCTTACCAACAGCATCTGTAGTATGGTCGGAAACCCGCAGGCCAGCCCCTACTTTTTGATACTTCACGCCGATTTTTTTGAAAGCCTTTTCCAGCTCATGCAGATTGTCTGCCCGCACAAATACACCGGACTGCGAACTATCGGCAATCAGCTTATCAATTGAGGTATCGGCGATTAGTTTGCCCTTGCCGATCACCACAATGTTGTCGGCCATCAGGGCCATTTCGCTCAATAAATGAGACGACACGAACACGGCGTTGCCTTGGTCGGCGTAATCCTTAATAAATTGGCGCAACCAGGCAATGCCTTCTGGATCGAGCCCATTCGCCGGCTCATCTAGCAATAAATACTTCGGCTGGCCCAAGATAGCGGCCGCAATGCCAAGTCGCTGGCTCATACCCAGGCTAAACTTACCGGGGCGCTTGTTGGCGACTTCTTGCAGGCCAACCATGGCTAGCACTTCATCAATCCGAGCCGAAGGCACATTGCCAGCCTCGGCTAAAATCCTGAGGTGATTATGGGCGGTGCGCGTCGGGTGAAAGGCTTTGGCCTCCAACAAAATACCGACAGTTTTTGAAGGCTGCTTGTATTCGTGAAGTGCCTTACCATCAAACGTGGTGTGGCCCTTGCCCCTGTCGAGGCCGAGCATTAACCGCATGGTGGTTGATTTACCAGCACCGTTAGGACCTAAAAACCCGGTGACCTTACCGGTATGTACGGTAAACGAAAGATCATCAACAGCTAGTTTTTTCTTGTAGACCTTTGTGAGTTTTGAAGCGGCGATCATGTACGCCCATCATAGCACCCTACGGCTGTTAAGTATTGCCGCTTATCTTACTCGAACAATTTATCCACGTTTATCCACTGCCGTGTGATATTTTTTACACACGAAAAGACCTTACTATGCTTGACCCATGGGCGTATAATAAACGTTGTAGTAAAAGTAAATCAATACACTGCAAATTAGAAAGGCAGGACAACACAAACATGGAACACCAACACGATTTAGGACACCACTTTACATATCCAAGAGTTGTACCGGTACCAAGAGTACACGCTCTAGCTAGCCCAGACACAACAGGTCAAATGCCTAGCGTCAATCCAGAAGCTAAGCGAGGCATACAGCCTGCACAAGCTCAAAACCTTGGCGGGAACGCTTTATCCGGCAGCGTTGGTGCTAGGCTTCAGTAAGCAACCTGAACGCTTGCAGTAAATATCTTAACTGACTCAGTCACAAATACTCCCTACACTTATTAAGGTTAACTATGGGAGTATTTTTATGTCACAGTTGTCACGAATTCAAGACATGCGCAAAGAACGTCAGGAACATAAACGAACACACAAACTACTGGCTTCGGACGACTTTGACCTCGTCTAGCCCAGACCTTGCCTAACCCAGCGGTTCGTTCAAGATACTAAGCAGCTCGTCGGTAGAATTAGCGGCCATCAGTCGCTCGCGCAGCTCTTTGGCGCCATCAAAACTCTGAATGTAGACTTTACAGAATCGATTGAGAGTATGCACGGCTCGTTCGCGGTTTTGCCAAGTATCGGCGAACAGCTGGACGTGCTTTTTATAAAGATCTACTCGCTGCTGTGCGGTAAAATCTTGCCACGGACTTTGTTCTGCAAACAGAAATGGGTCGTGGAAAATGCCGCGGCCGATCATAATGCCGTCGAGTTTGTATTGCTGTGCTAATTCTAAGCCTTGTTGACGAGTCAGAACGTCGCCGTTACCAACGATGAGCGTGTCGGGGGCGAGTTTATCGCGTAATTCGCGGGCTTGGCCGATTAATTCCCAATTATTAGGCACGGCGCTCATCTGTTTCTTTGTTCGTCCGTGGATACTTAACATGTTAAGTTTCTTCTCCAGTAGGAACTCGATCCAGGTCATATCGACTTCATTAAATCCTACGCGAGTCTTGACGCTCAACGGCAAACGGCCGTCGAGGCCTTTGAGCGTGGCGTCAATCACCTGCGCGGCTAATGGTCTATCGTTCATCAAGGCGCTGCAAGTGCCGTGCTTGACGGCGGTCTTTTCGGGACAGCCCATATTGAGGTCGACACCAGCAAAATTGACGCCTTCCGGCAGACCCAGCTCGCGGGCGAACGTGCCATCGGCGATCTGCTGGGCAGTTTTATAAAAATTATCGGGGTTTTTGCCCCATATTTGAGCGATTAGCGGCTGTTCCCCCTCTGTAAATCGCAGCTTCTTGAGAAGTCGCGGGCGACCTTCGCTCTGCAGGCCATCAACATTCACGAACTCCGTAAAGTACATGTCCGGCGCGGCGCAGTCAGCGACAATTCGACGAAAAACCGTATCGGTCACGTCGTCCATCGGCGCTAAAACAAAAAATGGCTTCGGTAAATTATCTATAATGCTCACTATCCCAGTTTACTATGCCGCAGCACTCTTGAATTTTCTTGCTTGCTTTGCAGCTTTCCCTAACTGCTTCGTGTACTTGTCTCTTTGTGGCCTTTTTGACGTGTGCTCATAATCTGCTGCGAATTCACGCCACAGCTTCTTGCCTTCTTGATCGATTTGGGCATTATCCCCAAAGCCTTTGCCACGCATTGCAGCCAAGCCAGTTGCGCTCCAAAAAGCTCGCTTTGCTTCTAAGAGAAATTTCTCGCTATTTGCCTCTGCACCTTCTTGTACGATAGGCGTTCGGGATTTGTATGCACCCCATATTGGGCCACTGAGACGATTGGTATTTGAAGCATAGCCAAAGCCAAGTCTTTGGTTGCGAAGACCAAAAGCTCCCAATGCTTCACGGAGGTGTTCGGCGCGCTCTGCGACATCTACATAGCTACCTTCTTTACCGTAAACGGTAGGATACTCAGCTTGTTTGGCTGATTGTGGAGCAGGAACGGATTCATTCAATACGCTAATTCTAGAGGCTGAAATTTCCATGTTTGCAAAATTATCACCAATAAGTAGGGCCTCTTGATCAAACATAGAGCCTTGTAACGGGTTGAATTCTTGCATCTTTTTTGACATAACTACAACATTATACCACGCTTATGTAAATAATGCAAGAGAGCTTACGCTTTTATTCCCATTTGAAGACGCGGAAGGCGACGGCGTAGATAACAATCATCCAGAGGCCGACCAGGCCGAGTTGTGGTGCGATGTCGACGAGGTGCTTGCCTTCGGTGGTCAGCAGCCGCAGCCCGTCAATAACGGGCGTCAGCGGCAGGAACATTGAGACGTTCTGTAGCCACTCCGGCATCAGGAAGCGCGGGAAGAAGGTGCCGGACAGGAATAGCATTGGGAAGACAATAATGTTGCCGAGCGGCGCAGCTTGGCGCTCGTTTTTAGCCCAACCACCGATGGCCAAGCCAATACCGAGGATCATAAAGATGCTGAAGATGGTAAATAGGATAATCTCAAAATAGTTACCGGCAACGTGCAAATGGAAGAACTGGATGGCAACCGCAAACTGGATGGCGATGGAAATCAATCCGGTGGCAGCTTGGCTGAACATGGTGGCCAGGAAGTATTGCCAAGTTTTGATAGGCGTCGTGCGCAGGCGGCGCAGGATGCCCTGCTTTTTGAGTTCCGGGAAGACATTGATCGGGCCAAAGATGCCGAGACCGACAATTGAGAAACCGAGTAAACCCGCAAAGGTGTAGTCGAAGGCGGATAGGCTGTTTTCGTTGAGCTGCTTGCCCGCTACCGAGAATGGCGGCGCTGGAACGCCAGATCGGGCGTTGAGCTGCTTAAAATTGCCCTCCAGGACCGACGTAAGGGTCTGCCCAGTGCCTGAACTGCTTTGATTGTACAGAATCTGCGCCTGACCGGATGGGTAGGACTGACCGGGCTTTAAGGCGCCAAAGTCCTTTGGCAAAACAATAATGCCATCAATCTGGTTTTTGCTCATTTTGTCTTTGGCTTTGGCGAGTGTGGTGGCTTGTTTATCAACCTTAAAAACCTTGCCGTCTTTGAGTTGCTTCACAAGCGTTTTGGAAAACTCAGTATTTGACTCATTAAGGACCGCGACGTTAAAGGAAACATTGTTACTCCCGCTGTTGAGACTGCCAAAAACAACTAAGAAAATCAGCGGGAACAGAATACCAAAGAATTGCGCTAGGCGGTCGCGGAAAAAGCGGCGGGTGCTGAGCTTGGTGAAGATCAAGACGGTGCGTAATTGCTGCTTGATATTCATAATTAGTTCCTGAGCGCCTTGCCGGTTAGGTCAATAAAGACATCGTCCAGGTTAGCCTGCTCAACTTTTTGTTCTTTGCTAAAACCGCGCTTTAACAGCTGCTTAATGAGGTTGTTCGGTGTATCAAGCGCGATGATTTTGCCGCTATCCATGATGGCCACCCGGTCGCACAGCAGCTCAGCTTCGTCGAGATAGTGTGTTGTCATAATTACTGTTACGCCTTTGTCCCGGACGTGGCGGATCAGATCCCAGAGGTTGCGGCGGGCCTGCGGGTCAAGACCGGTGGTCGGCTCGTCCAAAAAGAATACTGTTGGATCGTGCACGAGAGCGGCAGCGATACTCATACGTTGGCGCTGGCCGCCGCTGAGGTTTTCGGGGTAGCTATTGATTTTGTCGCCGAGCTGCACATCGTCGAGCAGCTCTTTGGCATTGACTTTAACACCGTAAGCAGCTGCGAACATTTCGATAATTTCTGATAATTTTTGCTTGTCCTGGAAGGCTGGGGTTTGCGGCTGAACGCCTATAATTCCCTTTACTTTGTTAGGTTCGCGAGCGACATCGATGCCATCAATAGTAATGCTGCCGCCATCAATTTCGCGCAGTGTTTCGATCATCTCCAGCGTTGTAGTTTTGCCGGCCCCATTAGGTCCTAAGATGCCAAAAATCTCGCCTTTTTTTACTTCAAACGAAATGTCATTGACGACTGCTTTATCGTCGTAAATCTTTCGCAGATCCTTAACTTTTAAAATAATCTCGGACATTCGTAACAATTATAGCAAACAAAATACCCGGTACTCGTAAAAGTACCGGGTATGTACTAGTAAAAACTTACGTCTATTACTTAGTGCGCTTAACGGTTAGGAAGCCGTTGCGTGGGTTTTCGTTAACTTCCATACCTGCTGGCAATTCGGTAGCTTCTGGGCGAACGTCCTTGCTGAAGTAGAAAATTCTCTGCTCTTTACCGCCGCGTAATACGACGAGCTTTGAGTTTAGGTGGTATGTAATACCCTTTGAATTCGTGTGACTGTATGCCATCTCTGACCCCTCTCTTATCCATTAGTAATGTACCCCTAACATACTCTGGTGATAATTTATTTGTCAACCCCTACAGGAGTTCACCAGGGGTGCATATCTGTTTATGAACAACTTATTCACAACAAATACTAGGCGTTAGCATTTTGTTGTTGCGCTCGACTAACAGCTGTACTACACTGGACCGGTAACCATAAAAGTAATAAAGAGGTGGAGCACGAGGAATTATGGATTTTTCTAATCGTAACGCGCAACCGCAAGCTGCGCCAACCGCACCACAAGCGGCTGGCCCATCAGGCGGAAGCAAAAAAAATAAATCATCAAGCAAAAATTGGGGACGTATCGGCAGCGTCGCTGCTGTCGCAGCCGTAGTTATACTCTTGGTATCACTGATAGCTGCAGTCAGCCTAGGTGGTAACACAAGTGCCGAAGAGAAGTATGTCGACAGTAGCAAGCTACAGGCCGTATTCTTGAATACCGGTCAAGTCTACTTCGGTAAAGTCAAAGAACTTAACAGCAAATACTTTGTTGTATCAAACATCTACTACCTCCAGACATCTGGCGGTACTGGCACCGATGCAGCCAAGACCAACACAAGCGTTTCATTAGTGAAGCTTGGTTGTGAACTTCACGAGCCATATGACCAAATGGTCATCAACCGTGATCAGGTTACCTTCTGGGAGAACCTCCAAGACAACGGTCAAGTTGCGCAAGCAGTTAAGACCTTTGTTAAGCAGAACCCTAGTGGCCAAAAGTGTGCTGATCAAAGCAGCAGCGCTGGCACTAGCTCCACTAACAACGTCCAAAGCGCTGGTAGCAACAACGGAAGCACGACTCCAGCTAAGCCTTAGTTAGCAGATCGTAAGCAAAAAAGATCCCTCTCCGGAGGGATCTTTTTTTAGTCTTTATGGAACAGTCGATTACGAATGAGTGTGATGATAAACGCAAGACCGCTGAGGATAGAAATAACGATGCTCCAGCCAGCCAAGTCTGGTGACCACTTAGGCGAAACGAAAGCGAATTTGTAGAGCGCATCAGGAATTTGAGTCAGTTTCTGGGGATTATGTTGCTGCACATATTGCTCGATGCATGGAATACGATTGCGGCCCGATACGTCGGTTGAGTTTTGCTGCTCACAAAAGGCCTGGGCAGCGGTGTACAATTTGGCGTTAGCAGCCGCCACAGCGTCCCCTTGAGCCCTCACCAGGCGTTCATAGCTGTACTTGAGCTGAATTGGCGGATAGACCGGTGTTGGACCGGCATTGAGGTTGGTGTTCATGTGCGACGTCACGTAGGCCTGAAGGTTTCTGAGCGGCGTCACAACATCTTTGTTATCTTTGTCAGCGGCGTAGACAATATTGCGCAGTTCGATCATGTGTTGATTATTAGCCCTTAGCGCAAAAACGCTCGTCACAGCGAATACGACCGAAATAGCCAAGAAATATGCCGGTTTAGGGCGTGGAATTGCCATACACTAATGATACGCTATATAGATGCATATCTACTTCTCAGGTATCGGCGGCGCGGGCATTGGACCGCTAGCCCAAATTGCCCAGCAAGCTGGCTACACGGTTTCCGGCTCCGATAAGCAAGATTCTAGCTATATTCAGTATCTAAAAAAGCACGGCATTACTAACATCCACATCGGTCAGGCTCGCGAAGCTATCGCCAAGCTTCACGAGCAAACGCCAATCGATTGGTTTGTATACACCTCTGCTCTGCCCCTCGAAAACCCTAACGCGCCGGAGCTCGTTTATTGCAAAGAACAAAGCATTAAAACCAGCAAGCGCGACGAATTACTCAATCTTATTCTCGAAGAGAAAAAGTTGCAGTTAATTGCCATCGCCGGCACCCACGGCAAAACAACTACCACCGCTCTAACGACTTGGCTGTTTACGCAACTCGGTGAATCAATCAGCTATTTATTGCCGGCTAAAACTAGCTTTGCCGAAATGGGTGCCTTCGACCCAGCCAGCAAATACTTTATCTATGAAGCTGACGAATTTGATCGTAACTTCCTGGCCTATGAGCCTGCTATCAGCTTAATTACCGGAGTGAGTTGGGATCATCACGAAATCTTTCCAACCCGCGAAGACTACCAGGCCGCTTTCCATGAATTTATCGAACAATCAGCCCATACCTTGGTTTGGGAAGAAGACAGCGACTATTTAGGGCTTCAAGATACAGACGCAGTCAGTGTTCTAGACAGCGGCGATCCGCATATTCAAGCTATTAGCCTTCTTGGCCAGTACAACCGTTTAGACGCTTGGCTGGCAGTCCAGGCGGTGCATCGCGCGACCAAGCAGCCTATCGAAAAGCTGGTCGAGATTGTTAGCCGCTTCCCTGGATTAAGCCGGCGCATGGAGCAAGTCGCTCCTGGTCTCTACAGCGACTACGCGCACACCCCCGAGAAGATTCGCGGCGCCATGAGCGTTGCTAGCGAAATGGCTGCCGAAACCGGCCAAAACCTTGTAGTTGTGTACGAGCCGCTGACCAATCGCCGCCAGCACTTCATGATGGATGACTACAAAGATTGCTTTGACGGTGCTTCAAAGCTTTACTGGATCCCCAGCTACCTCGCCCGCGAAGATTCTGCGCAACGCATCATTCCGCCTTCGGAGTTAATCACGCACCTTGCTGACCCCTCCATTGCAGTGGCACTGGAGCGCGACGACGAACTTAAAAGCGCCATTCAAAAACACCTCGACAACGGCGACATGGTAGTTGGCATGGCCGGCGGTGGCGGCGATAGCCTGGACGACTGGCTACACAAGGAATTCGCTCAAAAGTGAAGTTGGTTCAGAGCAATATTTGGGGCGGCAAACTAGAGTTTCAGCTGCTTGATTTTTTTGCAGATCAACAAGCAGATATAGCCTGCTTACAGGAGGTCAACGACTTAAAAGGACCGTCTGGAGCCCTGTTCGCGACCTTCGATGAAATACTCGAGATTGGTAACTTTAGCGACTCGCACATGGCTGCACTGCACTCCTCGAACTACATGAATCGCACCCTCCATTACGGCAACGCTACAGCCTCTAAATTTCCGATTGTTGAACGGCACACGATCTTCACCTACGGCGATTATAAAGACAACTTCGACATGGTCGACGACGAAACAAACGTCCGCAACTTGCAGCACATCGTTGTAGATGTTTCGGGCAAAAACTTGCACGTGCTTAATCATCACGGGTTCTTCATTGCTGGTTCGAAGGCTGGCGACGATGAAACATTGCGGCAAATGCACATGATCGCAAACTACATCAAGCAGCTAGACGGACCAGTTATTTTAAGCGGCGACTTTAATTTGGCACCTAACAGTGAGTCAATGCAAGTATTCAATGACCTGCTGACTGATCTATCCAGCAAATTTGGCCTAACCAGCACCTACGCGCACCTCAGTATTCACAATGTTGTTTGTGACTACATTCTCGTAAATAACCAGGTTACCGTAAACAACTTTCAGATGTCCGACGATCTGATTTCGGACCACAAAGCCCTTATTTTAGACTTTGACCTCTAACTAGCTACCCTCTCAAACTCCCTTCTCCTGCTCGTGTGCCGAGAGTGTACACATAGTGTGTGTACAATGTGTGTACACTTTTTAGAAGCAACTGTAGTACTAGGTAGTTAGTTCACTCTGCCAGCCGTACTCGGCATAACCGTTGCCTTTATCAAGGTTTTGCAACGCCGTTATGTACGTCGGCACGAGGTTTTCCGGCAGCTCGTCCAAAGCGAACCAGCCCATATCGTCATGCTTTTCAGGCTCGGCGTTGTACGGTTCGCCCTGCCACTGCGTAATCTCAAAAACCGCTGCGACCCGCACGTCGGCATCTATATAATTTTCGTGCAGCATACAAGTAAACGATAGCTGCTCAGGCGTTACACTAATGCCGATTTCTTCCTTAACTTCCCTTTGGGCTGCTTGCGCAAAACTCTCATGATCTTCAACATGTCCGCCCGGGCCGCAATAATACCCATCCATATAGCCAGTGCCTGAACGGTGAATAAGTAAAACTTTGTTATCCTTGCGAATAATGACTGAAACTACCGGTATATTAGTCGTTCCGCTCATCGATTATCGCCAGCGCCGCCAAGCACGCCGCGGTCTTTGCGGCTTTTGAGCTTGTCGAGATTTTGTTGGGCGATTTGATCGAGTGGCACGCCTAAATCATGCGCAAAAACTGCTAAGTACCACAGCACGTCGCCGATTTCTTTGGCGAGTTCCTGCTTGTCTTCTTCGGTGATGACACTGTTTTTGTCGCGGATAATCTTTTTGAGCTTTTCGGCAACTTCACCGGCTTCGCCGTTTAAACCAAGCACCCAGTGCAATAAATCTTTGAATGGATCGCCGGTTGAGAGCACTGTCGTGAGCGCTGTTTGTTCGTATTCGTCAAATGTCATGTTACTCCCCTGTATTTTCATCCATTGTAACAGCGCCCTGGCGAATTACTTCAATCGCGTCATCGACAACACGGATAATCGTTGATGGTTTATTGTCTGATAAATCGCCGCCGTCGACATAAAAATCAACCTCGTCGCCAAACGTTGCCTTTGCCTGGTCAATGGTCGTGGCAGTTGGCTCTCCAGGATGATTGGCGCTCGACGTTAGTAGCGGCCCAGTTTTTTGCAGTAAATCCTGTATGTCTTTATTTGACGGAATGCGGACCGCGAGACTCATTGCACCCTGGTGCAAATACTGAAGCTGCGGATCGGCGCAGGGGATAATGACGCTGACTGCACCAGGCCAAAACTGCTGTACAGCAGTTAGGTAGCGTCGCTTGAGCCCAAGCTCCACAAGTTGATCTATATCTGCGGCAATAACCGTCCCTGGTTTGCCTTCCCGTTCTTTGAGCTTGTACAGGCGGGCAACTGCGGCTGGGTCGGCGGCACGGGCAGCAACGCCATAGACGGTATCGGTTGGGATCACTCCAATGGCAGCTGGTTTATCGAACATAGCCCTAGTTTACACCAGTAACTAGCTGTTTGTGTAAGCGAAGACAGCAAGTCCCGAGAGAGCAGCAATTACAATGATAGTTACGGTGATTGCCGCCACCACGCCTTTGTCGCGCGGAGTCTTTGGCCGAGTAACTGCTCGCTCAGCTGCCACAGCAGCGGGCTGATCTGAGGCATCGCTGGCTGGTACTGCGGTTTCGGCATCCGAGGCGACTCCAGGAGTAGTGGGTGGTGCCACGACATCCATTACCTGATGCTGTGGGGCTGCTGGCGTAGCTGGCGCTGGCGTTGCGGTTGGGGTTGGGGTTTCCATATAGCATGCATTGTAGCATGAAAGCATAAGCACCAATTAGAGGCTGAGCTTGGATCCCTTTTTCTGGATCAAACCTTCTCCAAGTAAGTCGTGCACGACTGTGGATAATCGTTCGTCTGGTATATGTTTTGCAAGGCTAGCCTCCGACTGCGCAGCTTCGCCAAGTAAGCGAATCACCTGGCCTCGAATCTGACGTTTGGAACCTTCAAACTTTGATTGGCGAGCGTAGGACTTGCTTTGGCGGCTTAAGTTGCCGACTGACTGCTTCAAGAACGAACCGTAGTCCATCAGCGCATAGTACCATTCCCGTGGATGTTCATTGTCGAGTGTTTGTTGTGTTAATGCCAGGATTTCTTTGTCGGGGATACCAATCTGGTCGTCAAAAAAGTGATGAATAATAACTGTGCGAATATTGGTTTCGACGAAGGCAACGGGTTGGTTAAAGGCATAGGCAGCGATAGCGCCGGCAGTATTTACTCCTACGCCAGGCAGGGTGGTAAGGTCGGCTACAGTCTGGGGAAAGACGCCGCCGAATTCATGCATTACTTTTTGTGCGGCTTGGTGCAAAAACTTGGCTCGGCGATTGTAGCCAAGTCCATTCCAGGATCGCAGCACATCGCTCAGCAGAGCCTCCGCCAGTGACACAATTGTTGGGAACTGTCGTAAAAACTCATCATACTTACTCATCACTCGTGCGACCTGTGTTTGCTGCAGCATCAATTCGCTGACCATAATCTTGTACGGATCAAAGTTATCGTTTGGCATATTACGCCAAGCTAGGTCATGACGGCCGTGTTGGCGGTAGTAATCCCAAACTGTTGCCTGGAACGCTCTTTTGGTGGTGTTATCAATCATAGGTGTGCATTCTATTGTATTATGAGAAGACGAAATGATTCAGTATATGCTCCGTCCGGCAAAACGTTTTGCCGTTTTAATCCCCGGTGTTGTTATAGCTTACTTTTCGGTGCGCAATATTTTTCCATATTTTGAGCAGCGCTTGCCACTCAGCTTAGCCATATTTATAACCTATGCCTTGGCGGCGTACGTGCTGGTTCCGGCACTGATTCGTTTGTTTAGAATTGTCTACCCTGCCAAACATTTGCCGATGTACTGCGTGACACCCGATGGCTTTGCATCCGATCCGCTCAATATTGGTATCATTGGCACCCGACGACAGCTCATCACCGCAATGGAGCAAAGTGGCTGGCACGTGGCTGACCCGCACCGTTTTCGGTATTTAATTCGACATCTTGCCGGCACGCTGTTTGACTGGACGTACTACAACGCTCCTGTCAGCAGTCTGTACCTGTTTGGCCGCAAGCAAGATATTGCCTTCGAGATTCCGCTGCCAGGTGGCAGCGGCAAGCGGCATCACGTACGCTTTTGGGCAACGACTTACGAACAGGGCAAGCGTCTTAGTTTTCGAAACATTCACTGGCATCACCGCAAAGCCCACATTCAAGGAGATAATCTGCTTTGGGTAGGCGCTGCTTCACTTGATGTCGGCTTTGGCTTTATTCGCCACAATCTACAAATTACACATAGCATCGATCCCGACACTAATAAAGAACGTGAACTCATTGTTCGCAAACTAAAGGGCCAAAAACTTGTCAAAAAAACTGAAAGTATTAACCTGGGCAAACCCTACCGTTTAGTCAACCGTGTTCTGAGAGGCTACTTTAACGCCGACGGCAATATGACAATTGTTACCCTTTAAATAAACGTCCGAGCACCGACATAGGCTTTGGGCTGGGAGGCAGTGTTTTTAGTTTTAAAGTGACGTCTTCCGCAGCCAGTAACGCATCACTCTCACTTGCGACAATTTCTTTGATAACTTGGTCGGTTGCTTCATCGTCTAGGTTGATGGGTTCGATTGCAGCGGGCGCAACATATTCTACGGCTTCTGGCTCGGGCTCTACTACTCCAGACACTGATGGCGCCGCTTTAAGGTCCTCAAAGATATCTATGGGCTTTGACTCTGGGGCTATAATAGTCCCAGCCACAGATTCTTGTGACTCAGCCTCCTTTGACTCAGCTTCCTTCGCTCGATCGAGCTCCATCATCTCATAGACGCGCTGTTGAAGCGCTTGGTCCTCAGTGGAAAGCTGGTCATCAGCATTTTTTTTGCGAGTCATAAGTCTATTTTAGCAAAACTTAAGCGAGACGCTGCAATACGCTTAAGGCTAAGGCATTAAAATGCTTCCTCGGAATAATATAAAAACTCATGCCTTCCCCCTGTTTATTTTTATAAAACGTTACATTAATCCTACCGCAAATGCAGGGCTTAGGTCAATCGGTTTTTATCGCCAACGTTCGTTTTGGCACATGTCAGTTTTTAACAAAATTTTGTTAAAAACTCACTTTTGGCATATCGGCGCGTGAAAAGCCTGTGCGCTACAATATATACATGCCTATAACTGCCGATCTTCAAAAAGCCTCCAATCACCTTGTGGCAAGCGACGCGACGCTGGCGATAGTGATTGCCGACGCCGGACTTGCCGACTTTGAGCCACACACCGACTATTACGCGGCGCTGGTGAACTCTATCATTGGGCAGCAACTGAGCGTTAAGGCGGCCTCAACGATCAAAGGCCGCTTTAAAGATTTATTTGATGGCCAGCTTCCAACGCCCGAAGCGATATTAAGTAAATCAACAGAAGAGCTTCGGAGTGCTGGACTGAGCGGTGCAAAAGTAAACTATGTTCGGGACCTCGCTGAGCATATCATCGATGGCCGTATCCACTTCAATGAGCTCGATACGCAAACCAACGAGGAAATCATCGCCAACCTCACCGATGTTAAAGGCATTGGCGAATGGACGGTTCACATGTTCCTAATGTTCTGCATGGGCCGTTTGGACGTCTTGCCGACCGGCGACCTCGGCATACGGAATGGCGTCCGGGCACTCTACGGTTTCGAGCAAATTCCTACACCGCTACAAGTGACCGAGATTGCTGAGAAGAACAATTGGCATCCCTATG